>JAGLMJ010000031.1 GCA_023140095.1 Candidatus Omnitrophota bacterium
TTTTCAGAGGTCACATCGATCGTTGTTGGTTGGGCTGAGACGGCACTCAAAAATGATCTGGGGATCAGCGCGTTTGTCAGCAAGAACATTATGGGTTATTTGGCGGGGATCCGCGCGCGCCGACTGGAGCGCGTTCACAAGATCGCCGATGTGATCAAGAATGGCGACAGCATATTGACGCATTGCAATGTCAGCGGTGAATTGGCCATGGCCGCATCCATTTCTCAGCAACAGGGAAAAGAGGTCCATTTCTTCGCTACTGAGACCCGGCCGTATTTTCAAGGGGCAAAATTGACCTGCTGGGAATTGAAGCGCATGGGGGCTAAAGCAACCCTGATCGCCGATAATGCCGCCGGTTCGGTTATGGCAGACGGCTTGGTGAACAAGGTGATCGTCGGTTCGGACCGCTCCTGCGCGAACGGCGATTTTGCCAATAAGATCGGGACCTATCAGATTGCTGTCCTCGCCGAGGAATTCGGCATTCCCTTTTATGTCCTGACACAGCCGTCGAACAAAGTAAAAAGAGGGGAAGATATTCCCATTGAGATCCGCAACGCGCGGGAATTGCTGACCTATTCGGGGAAAAAAATCGTAAGCGGGCCGGTGAATGGTTTTTATCCGGGGTTTGACGTTGTTCCGCATAAATATATTACAAAGGCGATCGCGATTGATGTGACTTAACGAACGTTTCGTTCGTTCATTCATTCTGAGCGAAGTAAAGGATCTAAGGTGATTAGAAAAAAAAGCGTTATTCTCATGCATGGGATCTTTGAGCCGTCGGTCTTTTCGTTGCTTAAAAAAAGAAAAGGCGGGGAATTCTTTATTCTTGAAGGAAGGCCCGGGCTTGATTCATCGAAGTCTTCCTGCCGGGAACTTTTAAAGCGCGAGATACGCCCAACGCTGATCGCGGATAATATGGCAGGTTTCCTTTTTTATAAAAATCTCGTTAAAGAAGTCTGGCTTTCTTATCAGTCCGCTGATAAGAAAGGGGCTCTTTGCCAGATCGGCGGACTTATTCTAGGGGTCTTGGGGCGCGCGCACAACGTGCCGGTCTATCTTCATCCCAGCGACCAGAAATTGCAATTGCTGGGGCACCCGAAAGATATTTCCCGCTTTAACGGCATGACCGTCGCGCCGGGCAATATCCCGGGATACGTCCCGCTGGCCGAATGGGTCCCTAAAAAATACATTGGAAATATCTATGGAAACTGAACAGGTACAAAATTTTAAAAAGAACATTATCGCGATCGGCCGGCTTCTGTGGGAGAAAAACCTTGTGACCGGCCTTAACGGAAATATCAGCCGGCGGGCCGATGAGGAAACGATCCTTTTGACGGGCCATGGGGCGTGCCTGGGGCTGCTCCAGGAGAAAGATATCCTGCCTATGAATCTCGACGGCGAATTGCTTGAAGAGGGAGCGGGAAGCATTTCAACAGAGAGACTTCTCCATACACAGATATACAAGAACTTTCCGGAAACGGTCGCGGTTGTCCATACGCATACAACCTATACGAATGCCTATTTTCTTGCGAATGAAACATTAATCCCGAAAGTTTTTGAATCGAAGATGTATTTGGGAGAGATCCGGTCGGTCGACCAGGTCACGCCCGCTGTAACGGATGCCGCGCCGGTTATCAAGGCGTTACAAAGCAATAACATCACTGTTTTGCGCAATCACGGAGTCGTCGCTAAAGGAGAGGACCTGTTTGATTGTTTTCTTTTGATCCAGGCGCTTGAAGAGGCCGTGGCGGTCGATGCGATCAGCCGTCTTTATGCCCAGAACCCCGGGGAGAAAACACAGAACAAGGAACAGGCAGGCGCTTCGTCGGAAACGAAGAAATATAAGCTCTTTTCCCAGGAACAGATCGACAATATTGTCAAAATCGTTAACAATGATCAACAAATGAAGGAACTAGGCGCAAAGACAAAAATGACCATGGATTTAGCGGTTCAGTTGGAAGAAACAGGGGCGACGTATAGTTTTTCGTTTGAAGACGGTAGGATCGCGAATGTCGGCAATGACACAGGAGCCGAATTCCTGATCTCAGCGCCGGAAAACATTTGGCGCGCGGTCTTTAACCGCGAGATCGATCCGTTTGTCGCCACAACTCAAAAGAAAATGAACCTTAAAGGGGATTTTGCCAAGATCTCAAAATGGTACGCGCCATGTAGCCGAATCTTTGAGCTGTGGGGCGAGGTCCCCGTTGAGTAAAGGACTGGAAAATGATCGATCATGCAAGTTTAATACAGACTTTAGACGCAAAACTCAATGAATTCAATTATGTCCGTGAGCCCGTGATCACGATACCGAATATCGAATACATTTCCTACATGAAAGACAAAAGTGTTTTTAAGGTCAAAAACCTTTGTTCTGTCATTGATCTGCCGGACAATATGGTTGATATCGGCATGGCTAAAAATTTTATGAAATTCCTCAAGAAAAGCCTGCTTGATCAATATGGTGACGCGTTTTTATGGAAAGAGCTCGAGATGTGCTTTGTCGTTTTGTGTAGCGGTAGGTTATACAAAGTATTACAGCCCAATGAAGGAAAAATTATGAGTGAGGCAAGTTTTTCATTGAACGCCATGCTTGGTACATGTTTTATCAATAAGGAAGTGATTGACAGTTTTTCTGTCTCCACGTGGGGAATTTACTTTTCAGGAGAGCATTTTAAGGCAGTCGATAAAATTGTTACGCAATGGATCAACGAAAAAAAAGCGGCTCCCCAGAGTTAAGCCATATGGATACAACGATCATTCAACAATTCGGCTTTCTGATCAATGGCGGGATAAAGCCTATCGTGGGAAGCAACTATTTCGAATCCGTTGACCCTTCAAGCGGTGAGGTCTTTGCCCGGACGGCGAATGCCACCATTGAGGATATGCAGGAAGCGATCCGGGCAGCGCGCGCCGCTTTTGAGGGGGGGCGCTGGTCGAAATTAACGGTCGCACAACGCGGCAAATACTTGATTAAGATCGCACAGCTCATTCGTGTCAACGCCAAGGAGCTGGCAGATCTTGAAACCCGCGATACGGGTAAAACGACGAAACAGACAACTTTTATCGATATCCCGACGTGCGCGGATACATTTGAGTATTTCGGAAAGATCACGACGGAACTCGACCGGAAGATCAACCCCGTACAGGCAACGGTCAAAAGCGTTACCGATCGCGAACCGATCGGCGTTGTCGGCTGCATTATTCCATGGAACTATCCGCTCATTATGGCGGGCTGGAAGATGGCGCCGGCGCTGGCGGCCGGGAACACGGTTGTTTTTAAGCCGTCCTCGACGGCGAGCGCCTCGATCCTAAAATTGGCTCAGATCATTGAAGAGGCGCATTTGCCCAGCGGCGTCGTGAATATCGTCAGCAGTGCAAATCATGACGTTGTTGAGCAACTCATTAAAAGCGAAGATGTCAATATGATCAGTTTTACCGGTGGCACGGAAACCGGCCGGCGCATCATCACATTAAGCGCGGATACAACGAAGAAACTTTCTCTGGAACTCGGCGGCAAGTCACCGAATATTGTTTTTGAAGACTGCGACTTTAACGCGGCGCTCGGCGGGACAATGTCCGCGATCTTTATGAATCAGGGGCAGATGTGCACGGCGGGGTCACGGCTTTTATTGGAAGATAAGATCTATGATCAGTTCTTAGCCTCATTGATCGCGAAAACAAAGGCTTTGAAGATCGGCGAGGCGTCGAATTATGAGACGCAATTTGGGCCCTTAGCCAGTATCAAGCATCGCGACAGCGTTTTAGAATATATCGAAAAAGGCATTCAGGAAGGCGCGACGCTTGCCTGCGGCGGGAAGGTCCCTGAAGGCGATCAGTTTAAGAAGGGCGCCTATTTAGAACCGACGATTTTCTCCGAGGTTAGAAATAAAATGACCATCGCTCAGGAGGAAATATTCGGACCGGTCCTGTCCGTTATTAAGTTTTCAGGAATCGACGAGGCTGTCACGATCGCCAATGATTCGCCTTACGGTCTGGCATCGATGATCTGGACCAAAGACCTGAAAAAGGCCGAGGAAGTTGCGAAGCAGATCCAGAGCGGCATCGTCTGGATCAACACCTACGGCGGTTTTTATAATGAAGCGTCTTTCGGCGGCTACAAGCAGAGCGGGTTCGGACGCGAGCTTGGAGCCGAAGGTCTCCTCGAGTATACGCAAAGCAAACACGTGTGCATCGATCAAACCCCCGGCGGGATGCCGTTGGTCGCAGGCTGGTTCTGACTGAGCAAAATTAAGCTCGGACTGATTTATTTCGTTTCAACCGGTGTGCCAAAGTTAAAAGGTTTCTTTAAACATAAATTCACAAAATAGTCGATATCAAGGAGGAACACAATGAAGGTTTTATTCTTAACACCACCGCTGAAGGCCTGGGACTCGCATGGGCATCATTTAGCCCCTAATCAGATGCACGCCCAGCTTGCAGCTTATGTTCGCGAAAAAGATCTTGGGGAGCCGTTCGTCATTGATTCCCGCGCATCCGAGTTAGACTGGGACGGCATGATGAAGCGGGTCAATGAGATCCGGCCGGATATGGTCTTCGTCGGGGAATTGCTTCACTCGACGTGCGGCGCTGCGGTGATCGCGTATTTTAACGATGGCTTAAAAATGATCAAAGAGGCGATGCCTAATGTGCTTACGGTTGCCGGTGGATTATGGTATTCCGGGGATTGGGACCGCCAGATGCGCCTGAATCCGACGATCGACTACATCATGCTCGGCGAGGCGGAGTTGACTTTGGAGGATCTGATCAATAATCTCAAGACAAAAGAAAAAGAGGAAAACACGATCCCGGGGCTGGTTTCCCGTCAGGAAGACGGCACGATCGTTGTCGGCCCGCATCGCGACCTTATTCCGGATCTAAATAAACTTCCGATGCCGGCGTATGACCTTTTTCCGATGACAAAATATGTCGGGCATACCTATTGGAAGCCTTTTGCCGAACTGATGACGTCGCGCGGATGTCCGGGGAAATGCCATTTTTGTTATGAATGGGCGCTCTATGATAGCCGTACAGCCGCCAAGGATTTTACAACCTGGAGGGGTTTAAGCGGAAAACGCATTGTTGATGAGTTGGAAATTCTCGAGAAAGAATACGGAATTACCACGGTTGTTTTTCAGGACGATGCGTTTAACACGGATACACAGGCCATGATCGAATTCTGCGAAGAAAAACTGCGTCGGGGAAACAATATTGACTGGGTTGCTTTGGGGCGCGCCGATCAATGGGTCAGTCAACATGATATCTTGCCTTTAATGAAGAAGGCGGGTCTGTTTTTAGCGCTTACCGGCGTTGAAGTTGAGGATGATCTGACTTTAGCGAAACAGGGTAAGGGTGTTACCATCGACCAGATAAAGAAGACTGTTCAGATCTTGAGGGAAAATGATATCGGAAGTGTCGGGACGGTTTTGATCGGCTTGCGCGATGATACAGAAGCCAAGATCAAAGAAAGACTGCGCGTCGCGGATGAAATTGATCCGGATATTTTTGCCCTGGATTACATGACACCGGTACCAAATTCTCCAGATTGGAAATATGGCATTAATCAAGGCTGGTTCGATCCGGAGAAGATTGATCTGAAGACCTGGGATTTCCAGCATCCTGTTATCCCAACGGAACATTTAACCGTCGAGGAAGTTGGCCGCCTAGGCGCATGGTGCATGCGTGAATATTATTCCAAACCGGAACGTATTCACCGTATTTTCACAAGCAACTATGATGAAAAAGTCAAGCTTTGCGTGAAGGACTTCATGGCGAATATCGCAAAATGGGAAGCCAATTCGCGCAAACCGGCAACGGTCAAATAGGAGTAAGAAATATGACGGAAGCAACAGCAAAATTAGAATGGGAAGCGAATGCCCGTGAAAAATATCAGATCATGATCACGAAGATCCCGCTTTTTCACCGCGAGATCGCGAAGATCGTCGTCGATAAAAAAGCGGAAAGCAATGCGAAGGAGCGTGGATCAAGCGTGATCGAAGAGCCTGATATTGTCGACGCGTTTCTCAGTGAAGTTCCGAAGGCATTTTACAGTCTCATGATCCGTCTTTTTGATGAAGTCGGTTTTAAATATGAGGGGAACGAATGAAGACAGCTGTTATCGGCGCAGGCGCCATCGGTTCCGTCGTTGCTGCGTATCTGACAAAAGCGGGGCAGGACGTTACCTTGATCGGACGTGAAAATCAGGTCAAGGCGATCTCTGCCAATGGCCTTAAAGTCAAAGGTGCGCGCGGTGAAGAAACGATTCACGTCAAGGCCTTGCCAAGGCTTGACCAAGAGTACGACCTGGTGATCTTCACCGTCAAAACTCAGGACATCGAATCGGCTGTAAACACAAACCAGGTATTCTTGAGAAACGCCTTGATTCTAAGCTCGCAAAACGGCGTTCAGGCCGACCTTCATTTGAAGGAAAGTTTCCGTCAGGAAAATATGTTCAGCAGTATCGTGATGTTCGGATCGACCTATGTTCAACCGGGAGAGGTCACGTTCAATTTTGAAGGGGATTGGATCATCGGAAAACCTTTCGAGCCGGTGGACGACAAGACCGAGGAGATTGCCAAGTTTCTTCAAACCGCTTTTCCGGTCGTTGTTTCCGAAGATATTGTCGGTATGAAATGGCTGAAACTGTTCGTCAACTTTAACAACTGCATTCCGGCGTTGACGGGCAAGTCCATGCAGGAGACATTTGCCGATATGGGCCTGTGCCGGCTGAGTATCATACTGCTTGCGGAAGGTATTAAGATCATCGAGAAAGCGGGCATTGCTCCGGTTTCACTGCCCAAGTTTCCCGTCGAGCGTATTGTGGGTTTGGCACAGATGCCGATCGACCAGGCCGCGGGGATCATCAACAAGACCTTGACGACATTAAGCAAAGAGCCTCTCTACGGATCGATCCTGCAGAGTATCATGCGCGGGCGCCCGAGCGAGATCGATTATATTAACGGCGAGATCGTCCGTCTTGCGCGGCAGTTACAGATCGACGCGCCGCTCAATGAAAAGGTTGTCGGCATGGTTCATCACGTTGAAAATACGGGTGAATATTTCACGATCAAAACGGTTAAAGAAGAACTCAATCTCAACGGGGCACCGCGCAAGCGCAGCGTGTTCCGGTCTATCATTAATTTTTTGAAACGGAGTTAACATGGGCGATAAAAGGCGTGTTGTCATTACAGGAGTCGGCGTTGTTTCCCCTAATGGCGTCGGAAAAGAGGCCTGTTGGGAAAATATGATCAACGGAGTTTCGGCGATTCGCCGGGTGACGGAATTTGATATGTCTCAGTTTAATTCGAAAATTGCCGCCCAGGTGCAAGATTTCGATCCAATTAAATTGGGATTATCCCACGACGAGGCTGTCCGTATGGACCGCTACGTTCAATTTGCGATGGTTGCCGCGGCCGAGGCGATCGGCGATTCAGGACTCGATTTAAATGCAATCAATAAGGAGCGAATGGGGGTCTCTTTAGCCAACGCGATCTGCGGCACAAAATGGATGGAAGAAGAATTTGCGCTTGTCACCGATAGCGGAAAAAACCCTATTGATCCGACTATTGTTCGTCCCGACCTTTATGACGCATCCATGTTTAACACACCGTCGAGCGAGATATCGGCCCGCTACGGCCTGAAGGGCGTGTGCAACACCATTTCAACGGGGTGTACAGCCGGTACCGATTCGGTGGCCTTTTCCTACGAGACGATCTTAGACGGAGATTCGGACATTATGATCACCGGGGCCAGCGAAGCGCCTATTTGTCCCATGACGTTTGGCTGTTTTGATACGGTTAATGTGCTGTCAAACTCAAATGATGATCCTGCCCGGGCATCCCGCCCATTCGATGTAAATCGAAATGGATTTGTTATTTCCGAAGGTGCAGGATTATTAGTTGTTGAAGAACTCGAGCATGCGAAAGCGCGCGGCGCAAAGATCTACGCGGAGATTATCGGCTACGGAACGACCTGCAACGCCTATCACATGACCGATCTCCCGCCGGAAGGGGATGCTAAGGCGGCTTGTATCCGGTTAGCCTTGGATGACGCAGGTATCAAGCCGGAGCAAATTGATTATATTAACGGTCATGGTTCGTCGACGAAGCAAAACGATGTCTTTGAAACCAATGCGTATAAAATGGTCTTCGGTGATCATGCGTATAAAATCCCGATCTCGTCGCTGAAATCCATGATCGGCCACCCGCTTGCCGGAGCCAACGGCATTGAACTCGTTGTCGCCTCCTTGACCTTTGAGCGCAACATTCTTCCTCCGACGATCAATCAGGAAACGCCGGACCCGCGATGCGACCTTGATTATGTTCCTAATGTTAAACGCGAACAAATTGTTAATTATATGCTTAAGACATCAAGCGGATTCTCCGGGATCCACTCGGCGATGGTTTTAAAAAGATTTGATGAACAAAATTCTTAAATATTCTTTTGTTGTTATTGTGGGCGTTCTTGGGACTATGTTAACGGGAGGGTTGCTTGTTCCGGTCAATCTTTTTATTGCAGGTTCGCTTGTTTCTCATCAGAACAGTTGGAAGATTCTGTATTTCTTTTTGTTCCTACAATTCACAGGAACCTTTGTTTCTATTATCTTGTGGATAAAATTTAGTTTTTATATTTTCAATAAAATGATACGAGGTGATCGATTGTATGAATAAAATAGCCATAACAGGAATCGGGATCGTCAGCCCAAGTGGGCTTGATAAGCGGAAGTTCTGGTCGAACATTAAGGCCGGCCGGTCTGCCGTCGAGAAAATTACAAGATTTGATTCATCACGCTACACATCGCAGGTCGCCGGGCATGTCCATGAGTTAGACGCTTACAGTAATGTCTCCTCAAGGTTACTCAAGAAGATCGATCTGTTCTCGCATATGGGACTTGTCGGCACCGAACTGGCTCTTCAAGATGCCGGACTGAATATCGAGCAGGAAAATCTCGACCGCGCCGGGATCTTTATGGGCAACGCGCTGGGCGGCTGGCTGTTCGCCGAGACCGAACTGCGCGACCTTTATATCGAAGGTCGCGAGGGGGTCAGTCCTTTCGCGGCATCGGCATGGTTTCCGGCCGCGCCTCAAGGGCAGATCTCGATCAAGTATAAAATGAAGGGCTACAGCAAAACGGTCGTCGCTGACCGCGCGAGTTCGCTACAAGCTATTGCTTATGGCGCGCGCACATTGAACCGCGGCAAGAATGATTTTATTGTCGCAGGCGGAATGGAAGCGCCCGTGACACCGTATGCATTGCTGTGTTGCCAAACGTCGGGAATGCTCACGCAGAAAAATGAAACGCCGAAAACCGCCTACAAGCCTTTTGATAAGAACCGCGACGGTTACGCGATCGCCGAAGGCGCGGGGATCGTCATCTTGGAGCCGCAGGAGCGCGTCGAGAAACGTAACGCGCATGTTTATGCCAATATTATCGGATACGGAACGACGACCGACGGTGTTGACCGGATCGACCCTGCCGCCGACGGACTGAGTCTCGCCAGCGCCATTAAAATGGCATTGAAAGATGCTGACCTGAAACCTGAGGATATCGATTACATCTGCCTTGACGGCGCGGGAACAAAGACCGGTGACTTGACAGAGGCAATGGCGGTCAAGAGCGTGTTCAACGGCTCGTCGGACCAAGCGATCGCATCAGCCCCGAAAGCGATCTTCGGGAACATGCTTGGCGCGACCGGGGCGCTCGATGTCATCACAACCGTCCTGGCCATGGAGCATTCAGTCATTCCTCCGACGATCAATATCGAGGAAAAGGATCCGGCGTGCGATATTAATTTATGTATCAATAAAGCTATCCATAAAGAGATCCATAACGCGCTGATCATTAACCGCGGCCGCGGCGGGATCAATTGCGCGCTGATTTTGCAGAAACCGTAGAAGCCGACCCCCGCGTCGGCCCGTTATTATGGGCGGGCACAGAGGCTCGCCCCTACAATATTTTTATCACAACAAGGAGGAGCAATGGCTGTTGAAGACACCGTAAAAGAAATTCTTAATCAAGTTTTGGATGTTAAACCGGAGGAGATCAAGCCTGACGATAAATTGGAAGACGGGCTTGGCGTTGACTCAACCGAAATGGTCGAGATCTCCGTCGGGTTAAAGAAGGCTTTGGGCGTGGATATGAGCGACAATGACTTGAAAAAGACGCACTCATTTAACGAGATCGTCGAGATCTTAAAGTCAAAGGGTGCGAATTAAAAAAATTAATCGATTAGGATGAGGGTAGTTCCATGTCAGATCCGCACAATAAGAAAAAAAGCCAGTTATGCTTAACGGTTGGGGTATTTTTTATTCTTGCTTCGATCGGCCTGCTTGTCTTTGTTTTTTATCTGCAGTGGAAAAACTCCGTTATGTCCTGAAACGAAAAGGGAAGAAACACAATGATCATTGATCTAAGCTTACCCATTGATGATACGCTCATAGAAACGCACGCTGCAAAAATTGACCGTATCACGCATGCGCAAGGGGTCGAACATTTTAATTGGGTTGTGATGAACAAGCAGCCCGGCGGGCAGGAGCGTTTTGATAAGGGCGAACGCATCGCAAGTTCCGACGAAATTCCCGATGGAGAAATGCTTTCTTTAGAAATTGTTCACGCATCGGTGCATATGGGCACTCACGTGGACGCGCCTTTTCATTATGGAAGCCGGTGTGAGGGGAGGCCTTCTAAAAACATTATGGATGTTCCGCTGGAGTGGTGCTACGGATCCGGTGTCGTTCTTGATTTTACGCACATGAGTTATCCGGACAATATCACAAAAGACGACATTATTGCCGCGTTGGACAAAATTGATTACAAACTCAAATCAATGGATATTGTTTTGATTAATACCGGCGGCGACAAGTTGCTCGGAACGCCGGAATATGTCACGCGTTATGTCGGCATGCTGCCGGACGCGGTCGATTATATTCTGGACCAGGGCGTTAAGATGATGGGGGTCGATACAATCGGTTTAGACCGGCCCTGTTTTGAGATGTTTAAGGAATTCTTGGAAACAAAGGACAAATCCAAGATCTGGCCGTCGCATTTCTTAGGCCGCACGCGCGAATTCTGCCATATGGAACGGCTTGGAAATTTAAGCGCGATTCCAAAACCGTTTGGTTTTACGGTTTCCTGCCTGCCTGTTAAAGTTCGCGATGCAGGAGCCGGGTGGGCGAGAGTTGTCGCGATTATATAATGGTAGGGGACGCATATATGCGTTCCGTACAATACGCCTTCGATCAATTAATCATAATATTTTACGAAAAATAGTAGACAAGGAGTGAATTTAGGGAAAAATTCATTTCTTGTCTTTTTTTATGTTTTGGTGTAATATGCGCTTTAGTTACTATATATCTATACATATTACAAAGAAGGGAGCCAAAATCCCTCGTTTCATAATTAATATCAATGGGCACTCAGGATTAATTTCCTGAAATAATGCAGGAGGGGAAATTTATGGGACACACATGTAATAGTATTACGATTGATGCGCCGTATGATCTAATTTTCGATATTTCAAATCATATTGAGCGGTGGACCGAACTCTTCGGTGATGAATATATAAGCGCCGAGGTCTTAAGCCGTGAGGGCAACCGCATTGAATTCCGGTTGACCGATAAAGACGGCAATTCGTGGACTTCTTTCCGGCTGCTATATAAGGAACACAATTTTGCCTATGCTCAAAAGAACGAGCCGACCTTTCCTTTTAAATATATGAAGATCATGTGGCTCTATACCCCACTGGCAGACGGGGTAAAGATGACCTGGATCCAGGATTTTGAGATGGACCCGAAGTTCGAGAAATTTACGGACGAGCAGATCGTCGGGTTCGTCAATGAGCATTCCCAGCACAATATGAACATTTTTAAAGATGTTATTGAGAAAGAGGCACAAGAATTAGCGGCAAAAGGGTAGTTTATATTTTACTTTG
>JAGLMJ010000032.1 GCA_023140095.1 Candidatus Omnitrophota bacterium
CCGCCTGAATAAGGGCATTCATCTCCGCATGAACCGTCCGAACACAATGATCATCAATAACCAAACATTCGCTATCCTCGCAATGAACATCTCCGGGAATCGACCCGTTATACCCGGTCGCAACGACATCCTTTTTTTTGACCAAAACACATCCGCAGTGCATGCGCGGACATGTCGCGCGTTCAGAAGCTAACATCGCTAATTTTAGAAAATATTCATCCCAGTCAGGTCTTTTCTGCATCTTTTGATCCTCCAACTCTATACGCCGCTAAATATTAATATGCTACCATATCAGGAATATGCCCAAAATTCAACAGGTTTGGGCTTTGAAACCCTCTTAAAGTTCCCCTTTAGATATACGCCCTAATATACGCTTTATTCCACCCTGAAAAACATGCTCGGAAGGTAAAAGGCTCACAACGATAAAGGCCTCGTTATCAAAGTCAAAAAAATAACCGGGATGGACAAAGACATGATCGCGATTAAGAAATGCCAATGCCCATTCTTCTTCACTGTACGTATCAGGGATCTTTAAGACCGCATACCATCCGCCTTCCGTCGCTAGAAGTTCACAATCCCACGTTGTTTTCGCCTCTTCCTTTAAAAAAGAATAATTCTGCCTGATCCGCGCGTTGATCCCCTCTTGGATCTTTTTTCTGTGTGATAACCATAACGGAAGCGCATTCTGGGTCGGCGTATTCACTGAAAGATAAGTGTCCGCGATCACTTCAAGGCGCAAGCTAGCCTTTTTGACCAAATCTTGCGGGCCGTTAATAATGATCCAGGATAGTTTCATCTGCGGTAGACCCAATGTTTTTGAAACGCCTCCCAGAACAAATGAGAGCACTTGATCGTTCTCGAGAAGGCTCACGCGGTCTTGGGTCCCGTCAAAAGCAAAGTCCGCGAACACTTCATCGCAAATGAGCGCCGTATTGTGCTGCCGGCAGAGAGCGGTCAGTTCCTCTAATTCTCCTCGCCGGACAAACGACCCTGTCGGATTATTAGGGTCGACCAAGACAAAGACCCTTGTATCGTCGCAAAAGAGATGCCGCGTGTTCTTAAGATCAATATTCCACTTGCCATCATAGACCAGCGGATACGTCTCCATGCGCACATCATTCAAATTTCCCAAAAAAGAAAATAGCGGATAGCTTGGACGGGGAAAAAGAACATGGTCACTCGGATTGGCCAGAAGGCGGAAAAGATAAGAATACGCCTCCGACGTGCTTGCCGTCAGAAAGATACCCTCGGGAGAAACCGTAGAGCCCTTTTCACTGTAATACTGACTGACCGCTTCCCGGGCCTTAAGATCCCCCTGGGGCGCAGGCCTATAGCTCAAATTATTTTCTTCGGTTAAAGACTTCAGAATGTCGTCTTGAGGATAAGAAAAACCACAACAGGTCGGGTTAGATTCCGTTAAATCCAGGATCGGCGTTTTTTTATTGCGGAGGCACTCTAGATCAACGGTAAGCTTATTAGATTCTAACAGCCAATTGGTCCGGCGTGAAAATAAAAATGGTTCTGTCATTGTATACAAACGAACGTATGATGAAATCGTAGTTTTGCGAACTTTTTACTATCAAATTCTACTTCCCACGTTCCCTTTCCATCCTCTGCAATTCTTTTTCTTTCTCTTTTAACAATCCTGCGACTCGATCATACTCAGTTTTAGCGATCCATTGGACATCCTCGCTTTTTTTAGACAATTGCGCGACTTCCTTTCTTAAATGCGCGATCTCTTTCTTATCATTCTCGCCCTTAGCCTTCAACCGGGCATTCTCCCCTTTGGTCATCCGATGCTGCTCATTAAGAGCATCATTCTGCTTCTTGAAATCCTTCAATTCACGCTCTAGGCGTATCGTAAGCGTGTGCTCTTCAGAGAAACTTTCTTGTATTTTCGCCAGTTCCGCTCGCAACTGGCGAAATTCTTTTTCCCTTTTATCAACAACATTCGTTTCTTTTGTATGCCACTCCCTCTCTTGGGACAATTTTTCCTGGAATTTCTTTACCTTAACACGCTCAACCATCAATACCTTTTCATTTGCTTTCTCATTCTTCTGTAAAGCAAGGATCCGGTCGCGTAATGACCGAACATGCCTCTCTAGGCTCAAAGCCCTTTTTTCCAGATCTTTCTTTTGCTGGATCAACTCTTCTTGAACCTTTTTTTTCATCTTCTTTCCCTTTTTCTCCCCCGGAATCAAGAAAACGATCCCCAAAAGGACAAGAATAAAAACAACACCTACGATCAATAGAAACTCAACAGTCATATATTCCATTTCAGTCAATATCCCGTGTTTTAAAATTCTGCCGGTTGTTTTTTCTTCAGGAAATTCTCAAGATTTTGCTTCGCCGAAACTGACTGATTGTCTTTCTCGGCAATCGTTCTTAAGAGCAGTTCTGCTTTAGTCTGCTGACCGACCTCTTGATAACAAACAGCCAAACTGTTCATGACTACGCGGTTTTCTTCGTTTAATTCCAGAGACTTTTCAAAATAGATTATGGCATTCTGGACATCATGCAGTTTTAAATAACTGAGTCCCACGCTATAATAAACAGCTCCGTTCTCGGGGGCCAGGATCAGGGCTTCCTTGAATTCAACAAGCGCGCCCTCCGAATCCCCTAAAATATCAAGACAATATCCAAGATGATAATGAATTCCCTTAATAAATCCTCTATAGAACTTTTTGATCTCTTCTTCCCGGACCTTCTGTTCATACCCTCTCATAATCGCAAGCGCTTTGCGGCTTTCGCGGACGGCATCTTCATATCTTCCGGCTGTCGAATAAGCTTTTGCCAGTAAAAAGTGTACCCGGCCGAAATCTTTCTGAAATCGAAGAGTCCTTTCAAACAATGGGATCTCACCTTTCCAATATGTATTTTGCTTGATGTTAACCCCTATAAAGATCATGCTTATGACCCCAATAGCCATAAGCCCGACCGGGATCATTTTTCTTATCCTTTGCCCCACCCAATAATGGCCAGTCCCCATAGTAAACAGAAGCATGCCGATGAGAGGAAAATACAGAAAGTGTTCTGCTGTGAATATTTTAGAATATTCGTTAATTAAAGGAACAATATTCAAAGTTGGCGCTAAGGATATTATGAACCAGGCTAACCCAAAGATCATCCATGTTCTTTGCGGTTTTGGCGTCCGGTAAACAAGGAAAATAACAATAGGAACAATCAATAATATCAATAGCAGAGGCCAAAAAAACGGAAGCAAAATATCCTGGCTACGATAATAATGAAGATCATGCGGGAAAAATATAAGACCGAGGTAAATGAGGAGGCTTCTGGGTATGGCAAGCATCCGTATCCATAGTTCTCCCTGGTTATCCACAGGGCGCAACAAGGCAAAGCCAAAAAGCATTTTTCTTAAAATAAAATATCCCGCCAAAACAATAAAAAACCCGCCAATATAAAGCCAGTATTTTTTAAAAACCTTCTTAAAAGGCTCCGCCATGAAACATAGTTCGTAGGCAATGATCAAAACCGGCAAGACAACAGACTGTTCTTTGGATAAAAGAGCCAGAAAAAAAAGTGCCAGGGAAACACCATAAAGAAACAGCCTTTTCTTTCCTGCCGCAGAATGCACCGATACTAGATAGGCATAAAAGCTCATCAAACACAGAAAAGTAAAGATAAGATTGGATATCCCGGAAATACAAGCGACAGCTTCATTCTGGACTGGATGGAGCAAAAATAAACCCGCTGTTGCTAGCGAAAATCCTTTATTGCCGACAACAAAACGGATAATGATATAGACGAGAAAACTGTTTGCGATGTGAAGCAGAATATTGAAGAAATGAAACCCGTGAGGATTCAGTCCGATGATCCGATACAGGACTTTATTGATCAACTCTAAAAGAGGCCGATAATATTTATTAATGAGCGGAAGCTCATTATCGAAACCGGATGTTTGAAGAAAAACATCTTTTAGATTAATATCTGCCAGGTCGGGATTTTGCTGAATGAACACAACGTCATCATGTACAAAGGGATGATTAACAGCATTGACATAAGCCAAAAAGCCTAAAGCTGTCAGAAGAAGGATAACATGAAACAGTTTTAGTCGATTGATCCAATTATGCACATTAGATAGGTACACGTGATCTCACTGGTAATAATGCTTGTTAAAGTCTGGCGCGTAATTCCCCGATATACATTATTAATTCTTCAAATCTCTGATCGATATCTTTCAAATCCTGTTCTAACCCTTCCATCTGGCCTTTTGCCCCTTTTTTCTCTAGTTCGGTAAAAATAGCTCTCAGCACTTTTGCAGAGATATTTCCACAAGAACCCCTTAGAAAATGCGCTACATGTTTGATTGTTTCAGAATCGTCCTTCTCAACGGCTTCTTTAAGCTCCTGCTGTTTTATTTGGAAATCCTGAATGAAAATATCCAATAGTTCAAAAAGGAGCTCCTTATCATCCTGAACCCTATTCATAAATTCATCAAAATCCAAAGCGTTTTCACTCATCGGTGGCCCTTTTCATTATGAAAACTCCCGCACAATAATAAAGGACATGTCACCCCTTCATTCTCGGAAGTTTCAGATTTGTTGAGATTGCAAGCAAATTAAACAATGTTATAACAATGGTCAACGAGACCATGCACACGATCATGATCGGCTGCCAGCTTTGTTCAAACTCGACATCCATGATCTCATTGCCGACATATTGAATGATCGCGAGGGCAAAAATGATCGTCGAGCCCGCAACGATAAAAATAAACAGAGAAAACAAAGCAGAGATCAAGACAACATAAACGTTGTATAGGGTGAGATTACCTTTTGAAATCTTACTGGCCGCAATGCCTATGCGTTTCATAATATCACCGGCAACCTTACTGGCCGTTCGTCAATTCGATTTCCTTTTTTACCTCTTCGATCCTGTCAGGAAGATGCGGATGGCTTCGTAAAATCGTCGGCCCTCCGACAGCATCCTTGGATTCTTTCTGGAGGATTTCCAGGACGGCAATGCTTGCCTTTGGATCATATCCGGCTGAATGTAAGTATTTGACCCCTAAACGGTCAGCCTCATATTCATCCTGCCGGCCATACGCGGAAAAGACAAGGTTCATGATCACGTTGGAGCTCATGGATGTGATCTCTCTTGCCGTTTCTCCTCCAACCTGTCCAAGAACAATGCTGCCGAGAAGATTATACCCTAAGGCTGCCTGATATTTTTTTACCGTATGGCGGGCGGCACAATGCCCGATTTCGTGCGCTAGCACAAAAGCAATCTGGTCATCCATTGGCAATTTATCCATCAGTCCGGAGAATAAATAAATATTACCCCCCGGCGTGGTAAATGCGTTCGTCTCATCCTTCTCGATAAGAAAGAAATGATATTGATAGTCCTGCCGGTCCGAGACTTGAGCCACACGCTGGCCGATGCGGCGGAGCCTTTCGATCTTTGATGTTTGCTTGGAAAACTTGAATTCGCTCTTGAGCTTCTGATGAACGTCGTTTCCTAAATTTACCTCCTCAGGAGTCGAAATAAAAATGAACTCTTTGCGCCCGGTTGCCGGATTATACGTTCCAAGCGAAGCGCATCCGGAAAAAGCGCAAACAAGCAATGCCATGACAATACCAACGAATTTACTTGGACGCAGAGACAAAAAGTTCATCGTTCAAATTTCACAATATCTTCCCACCACCGGCTGCTATCCCATTTGCTTATTTGCTTCCAGAGCGCCTTAGCTGTTTTTGTTTTTAAATGATCAGGCGCTGTTTTAAAGAATTTTTTTGCTTTGAGATGGCCGTTGTCGTAATATTCCTTGGCCTGCAGCAAACATTCCAGAATATCCGCATCCCGGGCAACAATGCTTGCTTTGGTCTTCTGGGCATCATATTCCCGACGGAAAGCAGTCATTTCATTCTTGACGCTCTTATCCAGATCAGCAACTTGATCTTTAAAGACCTCCTTTTCGGCTTCTTTAAAATCAATATAATGATGCCCCATTTTATGCAGGTCATTAATGCGCGCTTCATGAATGTCATTAAAAAGCGCCATCGCCATGACCGTAAACGGATCTACCTTTTCAAGATGCGCGATATAATAGCCCATAATAGCGCAGCGGAACGAATGCTCCGCAACGCTTTCAGGATCCTTAATGCCGGCAACCCACCAGCCACTGCGTTTTATTTTCTTAAGCAGGCCGGCCTCGGCGAACAGATTAACGGCGCTGTTAAGGCCGTTCTTCTCTTTTTTTCTGATAACTTTTTTTCTGTTTTGTGATCTCATAGCATAAAATCGTTGTCGCATGCGCCGCATTGAACGATAAGGTGTCGCATGCCATAGGGATTGACACTTCAATATCTAAAGTTTTTCGGATAATATCCCGTATCCCATTTTGTTCCGAGCCGATAACGACCCCTAACGGATAAGGTAATTTAATCTCGCTTAAGCACTGCTTTCCTTCAGCAACCGCCCCGGCGATCTGGAAATCTTCTTTCTTCGCCTTTTTGATCGCATTGCCCAGATTGGCAACCTTCGAAAACGGAACATAGTTCTCTCCGCCGGAAGCTACGCGCAAAACTGTTTCGGTCACACTGACGGAGTCATGCGTCGGCAAGACGATCGAAAACTTTCCTAAACAGGCAAGGCTCCGAATGATCGCGCCGAGATTCTGCGGGTCATTCAGCCCGTCGAAAAAGACCGGGCAGCGTTTTTTCTTAAGGGCTGTCTCCAGCAACTCCTCGTAAGGAATATAATTGATATCATCGACATCAGCTAAAATTCCCTGCGTATTCCTGTCCCTGCCGATCTTCATTATTTTCGACTGCGGGACCGGAAAGACCGGAATCCCCCACTGTCTTGTCTTTTTATGAATAAACAAGGTGCCTTTAAATCCATGCTGAATATAGATCTTCTTTATGCTTGTCGGATTAGACCTCAAGCGTTCAATAATAGAATTTCTTCCAAAAAGTCTCATAATACAGACCTGCCGTTAAGAATCGTTTAATCCTGTGATGATATGATGTCCGTCCGCTCCTGTACTTCCCTGTCATATTTCTGGTCCAGAACATCTTTTCCCTCGACATATTCGACATACGTGATCTCTTTACGCAAGTATTGCCGCTCCAGATCGTCCCGCTTTTCTTTATAATCGGCAAAATGCGGGTCCCGGATAAGGGCCTCGGGGTTTTCCAAATAATTCTGCCCGTAACTGCATCCGAACAGTACTAATGCGCAGAACAATAAGAGGCTTTTTTTGATCATCGCTTTTTCCTTTTTTTAATCGTTTTTAAAAATCTACTTCTTGATCCCCAACCCCAAGTAAACCAAAGGGCGCAAAATGCTCCACCATCCAATCAACGGACGCATTTTTGTATAACCGACTTTTCTCGACGGATAAATCTTCGTTACAGACGCTTCGCTAAATTTGAATCCCAGTGTGATCGCCTTATAAAGCAAATACGGCTCGATCTCGTAATGGTCAAGCCACGGCTGGTCAATGTTGATCTCCTGATGGTCAAAGATCGAGAGCCGGAGCGCCCTAAACCCATTGGTGCTATCGGTCACTTTTCGCTTCGTGATCAACGACATGAGCCAAGGGTGTATCTTTGTCGCGGCCTTTCGATAAAGAGGCATGTCTCCGCCGATCCCCTCATGCCCTTTATAACGGGAGCCCTGCACAAAATCATAACCTTCGTTAATAATCAGATCGATCAAGCACGGGATCTCATCCGGGTTATCCTTATTATTACCCGCCATTATGACAAGGACTTCATATCTTTGTTTGCGCGCATAATGAATGGCCGTTCGAATAGCCGCCCCGACACCCTGCCTTCGTTCATGCTTGATCGTTTTGACCCCCTGCGGGGAAAAATCCTGGATCACCTCCGTCGTACCGTCGTCCGAGGCGTCATCAACGACAAGATAGTCAACGCGGGATCGAACACCACTTTTCAAGAAACGCTCTATGACATTTCTTAATTTGACATTCTCGTTAAACGCAACAGGACAAACCAGAACATTACTCATCAATTTTCAATCCTTGATCCTTGAGCGTATATTGCACTCCGCAGGCGCATTTGAGGCTATCGTTGATCCTTCGCCCGCAACGGCAAGCATACCCTTCGGCCTTAGCCGGATTGCCGTAGACGACCGCGTGCGCCGGAATATTCTTTGTCACGACACTCCCGGCTCCGACGACCGAATACTCGCCAATTGTTATCCCACAGAGAATGACGCTGTTGCTTCCTAACGTCGCCCCCTTCCTAACGACCGTCTTCTCTAAAATCCATTGATCCTCGCAGTGGCTGCGCGGATACCGGTCATTGATAAAAGCGACATTTGAGCCGACAAAAACATCATCTTCGATTCTGACACCGTCGAATACCTCGACATGATGTTTGATCGTAACATGATCGCCGATAACAGCCCCTTTTTCAACAAAACTGCCGTCGCAAATATTGCATTCCCGGCCAATAACCGCTCCGGCCTGAACATTGGTAAAGGCCCATAGCCTCGTTCCCTCTCCTATTTGGGCTTCCTTGTCGACTAATGCCTGTTCATGTTTGAAATAGCTCATCATCTTCCTTAAGAAACGGATACCGAAGCCCCTTTTTGTTCCATTGATGCCTGGATCGCGCATAGCGTCCGCACAACCTCAAGGCCCTTTTGCGCATCCGATAATTCAGCAGGAGACGTTCTTGTAATACATTCCAAGAAATATTCTCCCTGCCGTTTTAACGGCTCGCTTGCCCCAACTTTCGGGATCGTGATGCTGCCCTCCTGCGAAAGCAATTGGAACTCGCCGTAGGTTTGATAAAAGGTCTTTGTTTTCTCAACATGTTTGTCGTAAAGCTTGATCGGCCCGACATTATCCAGGTCATCCCAGACAACCATCTTTTTATCGCCGACGATCGTGATCTGCCGAACCTTCTTGGGATCGAGCCAGCTGACATGAATGTTCGCCAAAACATTATCGGGATATTCAAGAGTGGCAAAGGCCAGATCTTCCAGAGACTCCCCTAAACATTTTTGCCCGCATCCCGATGCATTCAAAGGACAGCTGTTGAACAAGTAGCTAAAAATAGAAATATCATGCGGCGCCAGATCCCATAAAGCGTTGACATCATAGCGAAACGGACCCAAATTCGTCCTCGTCGAATAGGCATAAAAAATCTTTCCCAATTCGCCGGATTGAATGTACTCCTTAAGCCAGACGATCCCCGCATTGAAAAGAAAAATATGCCCGACCATAAGGGTTTTTTCCTTTTGCTGGGCGATCTCTTTGAGCACCAGGCATTCCTCCGGAGTCATCGCCAAAGGTTTCTCGCAAAGAACATGTTTCCCGCATTCCAAAGCCTCTTTGGTCAGGGAGTAATGCAGATCCGTCGGCGCCGCGATACAGACCGCCTGAATATCAGGATTGTTGAAAACATCTTTATGATCTTTTGTGACCTGAACATCCGGGAAGTTTTTTTGGATCGCTTCCAGCCGTGATCCATCAGGATCAGCACACATGAGCACCTTTGAACCCGACAAATGCGAAAAGATCCGTATGTGATTGGGGCCCCAGTGACCGCATCCGATCACTCCGATATTGATCAGTTTTGACTCCATCAATTACCGCTCCGATTTTATATGACCGTTAAATTCTACAGACGCTCGATCTTTAAAACCTTGTACCTTAAGGCGCCCGCAGGAACCTCGATCTCTAATTCTTCCCCTTCCCCATGCCCGAGCAACGATTTTCCGATCGGCGAGAGAATGGAGATCTTATTTTCCTCATAACTGGACTCTTCAGGAGAGACCATCATATAGGTCATTTCCTCATCGGTATCCAGATCCTTAAGCGTCGCGATAGCGCCGATATAGATCTTGTCCGACGGTATGTCCTGGTCCTCGATAATTTTAACTCTGGCTAATTTATCTTCCAAGTCCGAGCGCCTTGCCGCATTATGCGCTTGAGCTTCTTTAGCCGCGTCATATTCGGCATTCTCTGATAAGTCCCCCTGCAATCGGGCCGTCTCGATCTCTTTGGAGATCTGAAGGCTATCCTTCTTTAATTGCTCGAACTCATCATGCAGCTTATGAAAGAACTTCCTTGTTAAATAAACATCTTCAGACATTGTTTACTCTCCCTGTAACAACAGCCTGCTTCCCTTATCGTTTAAAAAACTCACAGAAGAATACAGATCAGAAAGGCAGGCCGATCCTTTACTTTAGTTTCTTACATCGTTTCGATAGCCTTTGCCATGATCGGAATGATCTCCTGGGCTTCATCTTTGGTTATGCGCCCCAATTTCGCAAAGCGCCATTCTTCATTCTGATTTTGATTTTCCCTGGATATCTGAAGTTTTTTGGTGCCCTCATTATAAGAAAAGACCCCCACGGTGATCCGTGTGTCTGCAACTTCTTTTGTTTCCTTAAATGATGCGACATCTAATGATTGATCGTATGGCATTTTTCTTCCTTTCGTTGAAGTGAATTAATTAAGTTTACATTCCTGAAAGGCCGGGCATAACGGCCTTCATTTGTTGCGCGGCTAAATTTTGTGACTGTCGAATAGCCGCGTTAACGCTGCGCAAAAGGTCCTTCTCGAGCCTTCCCTTGCCACCAGCGTTAACAAGTGCTTCATCTATTTCCAGCGACTGGAAATTCTGAGAACCGTTAACAACGATCCTCACTCCATCAACCTCATTGACCTCGACCGTTGAAGCGTCTAATTCTCTCTTGATACGGTCAGCTTGCTTCTTCATTTCCATTAATTCTTTCATTTTATCGAACATCAGAAAACTCCTCCCTTTATTAATTCATTTCTACCGCTAAATTTATCCCGCGATAATATATCCAAGCTTGGCGTTGTTCAAGGATTAACTTGGCACCCCAAGCGTTCCTACTGCAACCGGTAACTTAGATCAATGAGTGTCGCAACGATAAATCCCCTGAAAAATATAATCACTAAGAACGCGATGATCGGGGACAAATCGATTCCCATCGGCGGTAATATCCTTCGAATCGGTTGCAATATCGGTTCAGTCGCCTTATAGAGAAACTGGACGATCACATTGTAGGGATCCGGATTAACCCAACTGATGAGGGCCCGGATAAGAATAAGCCAATAAAAAATGCTCAAGACAATATCAGCAACACTGGCCAAAGCCCTTATAAAATTACTTAAAACGAACATACTACGGACCCTCCTTTACTGTTAATAAATACCCAACGGCCGTCAGACCTTCTTTAAGTTTTCCGGAACCTTTTCCTGTGAATAATTAATCGCGTTAATAGGATAAGGAATCGTGATCCCTTCCTTGGCATAACGCTTATGTAATCTCTTTATAAACTCATGCTTGATCAGGTAATTGTCAACGAATTCTTTTGCCCTTAAAATAACTGAAAAATTAATACTGAAATTATCGAACGTATGATATCGGATAAAAGGATCAAATTCCTCTACACCGCCCTTTACTTCCTTCAGCGTTTCTTTCGCTGCTTCAATGGTCAGACGTTCTACTTGCTCTAAGTCTGACTCATAATGCACTCCGACCTGGACCAGAACAGC
>JAGLMJ010000033.1 GCA_023140095.1 Candidatus Omnitrophota bacterium
ATTGCGAAGGAAATCATTTCTCTATCAAAGAATGAGGCGGTGAATCTGGCGGGGAAGACAACGGTCGGCCAATTAGCGGGCCTTTTGATGGGATGTGATCTTCTTGTCTCTAACGATTCCGGACCTGTCCATGTGGCTGCGGGGGTTGGAACACCGGTCGTATCGATCTTTACGCGAAATCAGCCCGGGATTAATCCGGAGCGCTGGAGGCCTCTTGGCGAAAAGGCGAGGGTTGTCAGCGTGTTACCTTCCCAAAGCAACGGTATTTCCTTTCAAAAAGCGCAAGAAAAGGACATAAAATATTTGGAACTCATTCCGGCAAAAGCGGTTTTAGAAGCTGTTGACTCCCTATTTAAACTGTGTTAGAATCAGCTTTCGTTTGGCCTAACGAAGTGAAAAAACAGTATTATTCTCAATATACATTAATAACCAACAACTTACAGGCCTGATCAAATAGGTATGTACGAACATATTTTTTCAAAGTTTGGCAGGAAAAATGTCCTTGTAGTCGGTGACGTCATACTGGACCAGTATATTCAGGGGAGCGTTTCGCGAATTTCTCCCGAGGCCCCGGTTCCGGTTGTTTTGGAAGAAGGCTCATTTCACACTCCCGGCGGCGCGGCGAATGTCGCCCATAACCTGCGGGGTTTAGGCGCCAAGGTTACGCTTATTGGGAGGATCGGCAATGATCCGGAAGGGCAGATCCTAAAGCGGCAGCTTAGGAAAGAGGGAATAGACATACACGGGTTATTTATTGATAAAAGATTGCCGACGATATGCAAGACCCGGGTCGTCGCGCAGGGCCAGCAAGTTGTGCGTATTGACCGTGAGAACATAAGAAACTCCGGGGACAAAGAAGTTAAGCAAAAGATCTATAGTTTTATCAAAGGCAATATCAAAACATTCGATGCTATCATCATATCGGATTACGGAAAAGGCCTGATCACTCCCGAGCTTGTGGATTTTGTCCGCACGCAAGCTCTCGCGAAAAAAAAGATCATTATCGTTGATCCGAAAGTTGAGCATTTTGGTTATTACCGCAATGTGACTGCAATAACCCCGAATCTTAAAGAAGCCGAGAACGCGATACGCAATATTAAGATCACGTCCAAATCCGCCGGACAGCTCGGGATTCATAGCGACAAACTCGAAAAAGATAAAGATATCAATTTAGCCGGCGCGGAACTCCTGCGCTATTTGGAATTGGATGCCTTGCTTATTACTCTCGGTGAGCATGGTATGCGGTTGTTCGAAAAAGGGAAGAAACCGGTCTCGATCAAGACCAGGGCGCAGGAAGTCTATGACGTATCTGGTGCCGGGGATGCGGTTATTTCGGCGTTCACTCTGAGTCTTACCTCAGGAGCGACGAAGCGTCAGGCAGCGGAGATCGCTAATTTTGCGGCGGGGATCGTTGTTGGGAAGATGGGCGCCGTTGCGGTCAGCAAGGAAGAACTTTCAAGAGCCATAAGGGATCATTAAAATGAAAATCATAGGTGTCATACCGGCCCGGTGGGCATCAACACGGTTTGAAGGTAAAGTCTTAGCGACGATTAACGATAAACCGATGATTCAGCATGTATGGGAACGTTCGAATAGAAGCGAATTATTGAATGATCTGATCATTGCGTGTGATGATGAACGCGTGGTTGTAGCGGCTGAGCAATTTGGAGCCAAAACAGTTCTAACATCTAAAGACCATGCTTCGGGAACGGACCGTATTGCGGAGGCTATTGAATCGATGGATGGCGATATTATTGTTAATGTTCAGGGCGATGAACCTTTGATCGATCCTGCGGTTATTGATGCCTTGGTGACGGCCCTCGTCGATGATCCGTCCTGCGCGATGGGAACAGTGATCAAAGTGTTAACGGCGAAAAAAGAATTAAAAGACCCGAACGTGGTCAAGGTTGTTGTTGACGGGGAGGGCAACGCGCTGTATTTCTCGCGGTCGCCTATTCCCTACAATCGTGATGACGAGGATGAAGTGATCTATTATAAGCATTTAGGGATCTATGCTTATCGAAGGGATTTTCTTCTCTCTTATAAAAGTTTACCGAAATCAAATTTAGAAAAATGCGAACAATTAGAACAGCTCAGGGCGCTGGAATTCGGATACAAGATCAAGACGGTTGTGACGGATATTGAAACAATAGGTGTTGATACGCCGGAAGATCTGACGCATGTTGAGAAAGTATTATCTAAGAGTGTCAGGACAGAGCCATAATGAGGAAATCGGTTAACATAGGAAAAATTAAAATTGGCGGGAAGACGCCATTTGTCCTTATCGCGGGACCGTGCGTGATCGAGAATAGGCAGCTGGCGCTCAAAACGGCCATAGCGATCAAAAGGATCGCCGCGAAGGTCAAAGTCCCGTTCATTTTTAAAGCAAGTTATGATAAGGCTAATCGAACGTCGGTCAATTCTTTCCGCGGGCCGGGAATACGGCGTGGTTTGGAAATTTTACAAGAGATCAAAGACCAAGTTAAGGTCCCGGTCTTAAGTGATGTCCATTCCGTTGGGGAAGTGGACAAGGCAGCGGAAGTCTTGGACATACTGCAAATTCCCGCTTTTCTCTGCAGGCAGACAGATCTTCTCCTTGCTGCCGGAAAGACAAAAAGGATCGTTAATATCAAAAAGGGACAATTTCTTGCCCCTGCTGATATCAAACAGGCTATAAAGAAGATTGAACACACAGGTAATAAAAAGATCCTTCTGACTGAGCGCGGAACAAGTTTTGGTTATAATGATTTGGTGACGGATTTCCGTTCTCTTGCGATCATGGGCAAGACGGGATATCCGGTTGTTTTTGATGCGACGCATAGCGTTCAGCAGCCAGGAGGATTAGGAAATGTTTCCGGGGGGAACAGCGAATTCATTCCGTTATTGTCGCGCTGCGGCGTTGCTGCCGGATGCGATTGTGTATTCATGGAAGTTCATCCTAATCCAAAGAAGGCTTTATCGGATGGGCCGAATATGCTGGCGCTTAATCAGCTGGAAAAATTACTTGTTGATCTAAAAGCCATTGATAAGATCGCTAAACGATCGAAATAATCTGGAGCATTTGATGACGCTTAAAAAAGCAAAAGAAGTTATTCGGATCGAAGCGCAGGCTATTAAGGATCTGGCGAAAAGAATAGACGGACGTTTCTCAAAAGCCGTTGATGCGATCGCCAAGTGTAAGGGGCGTGTGATTGTTACCGGCATGGGAAAGACGGGGATTATTGGGCGCAAGATCGCCGCGACCCTGTCTTCAACAGGCACGCCGAGTTTATGGATGCATAGCGCCGAAGCGGTCCATGGCGATCTGGGGCAAGTGACCAAAAATGATGTTCTTATCGTTATCTCCAGCAGTGGGGAGACGGATGAAATAAAAAGATTGTTGCCTCTGGTCAAAAAGATCAAATCGAAGATCATTGCGTTTACTGGAAACCAAAAATCGACTTTGGCCCAATACAGTGATATCGTTCTCGACATCTCGGTTAAAAAGGAAGGATGCCCGTTAGGGCTGGCGCCGATGGCCTCAACGACCACAACGCTTGTCATGGGAGACGCTCTTGCCGCCTGTCTTATTGTCCGTCGAGAATTTAAAAAAGAAAACTTTGCTTTTTATCATCCCGGAGGCTCTCTGGGACGCAGGCTCCTGTTGAAAGTCGAGGATATTATGCGGCGCGGCGCGCACTATCCTAAGGTTAAAGAGGGGGCGGCGGTCAAAGATGTCTTGCTGGCGATCACGCAAGCGCGCTGCGGGTCGGCGTGTGTCTTGAACAAAAGAGGGAAATTTGTCGGTATTTTTACGGATGGCGATCTGCGGCGGCATCTTAAGACGGATGGGAAGCTATTGGAGCGCAAGGTCGCTGAGGTGATGACCAAAAATCCTACAACGATCTCAAAAGATAAATTGGCTGTGGAGGCTTTTCAGATCTTGCAGGATAAAAAGATCGATGAACTTCCGGTTGTCGATAAAAAAGGAAAATTAATGGGGTTATTGGATGTCCAAGATCTTCTAAAAGCAGGTTTAGTATGAATGTAAAGTTAACCGAGAAAATTAAAAAGATCAAACTTCTTATCCTTGATGTGGACGGCGTGCTCACGAAGGGTGATATCATCCTTGATGACAAGGGTAAGGAAATAAAGGTGTTCAATGTCCAGGATGGTTTTGGGATCGTCCTTTTTCAAAGGGCAGGCCTTAAAACGGCTATTTTATCCGCGCGGTCATCCGGTGCGGTTACGGCGCGGGCTAAAGATCTAAAAATGAACGCGATCTGTCAGGATGCGTATCCAAAGACCGCCGCCTATCGGAAATTATTGCGAAGGTTCAAGATGAAGGACGAACAGGTTTGTTTTGTCGGCGACGACCTTCCGGATATGGAAATCCTAATAAAAGTCGGTTTCTCCGTTACTGTTCCGAATGCGGCAAGTGAGGTCAAGAAAAAGGCGGATTATATCACGAAGCGCAAGGGCGGATGCGGTGCCGTGAGAGAAGTGATTGAATTAATTTTAAAAACGCAGAAAAAATGGTCTGCCATTTTAAGAAAATATGAAACATAGAATAACAATTCTCGTCATTTTAGGGTTAACTTTTGTGTTGGGCGCGGGATGGCTTTCTGCCGAGGAGCCCGATCAAAAGTTTCATGGGTTCAATCTGCAGGGGTATGATGAAAAGGGCGAGAAGGCATGGAATGTCAACGGGGATACGGCGGACATTATGGGGAGCGAGATCATCCTTTCGAATGTAGATGCAAATACGTTCGGCGAACAAAAAATGAATGTGACGGCAAAGAAAGGAACGGTCGATCAGGTAAGCGGGAAAATGCATTTGGAGGAAGATGTTGTGATCACAAGCGAAGACGGCAAGCAGCTCACGACCGATTCTTTAGATTGGGATCGAAATGAGGATCTTGTTACAACAGAAGATGATGTGATGATCACCGATGAGCGGATGATAGCCACCGGCAAGGGCATGAAGGCCCGCCCGGGGTTAAAGACGGCCGAGATCCTGGAAGACGTAACCGTTATGATCGAAACGAAGCCTGAAAAAAAGGAAGAAAGTCAAACGATTACGATCACATCCGATGGGCCTATGATTATTGATCAAGCAGAGTCGGTTGCAACGTTCGAGGATAATGTTGTGGCTGTTCAGGAAGGGCAGACCTTAAAAGCAGACCGCATGGAAATTTATTTTGATGAAGGAATGTCCGGTATTAAAAAAATGGTTTGTTTGGGGAATGTTGAAATTGAAAAGGGAGAAAATAAGTCCTTTGCGAAAAAAGCGGTTTATGATGCAGCCGAGCAAAAGCTGACTTTATCGGGAAGGCCGAAATTAATTCTGATAACTGAAGGGGGGAGCCTTTTTGCAGCTTCTGGAGACTAAAAACTTAGTGAAAACATACGGGCATCGCCGTGTTGTCGATGAGCTTAGTATCAGTGTTGGCCGTTCAGAAATTGTTGGGCTGTTGGGGCCCAATGGTGCCGGGAAAACAACGACCTTTTACATGACCGTGGGTATT
Source organism: Candidatus Omnitrophota bacterium (assembly GCA_023140095.1). The sequence continues at coordinate 5,508 of JAGLMJ010000033.1, forward strand.
ATCAAGGCGAATGCCGGGCAGATCTTCTTTGACCAGGAAGATATTACAAAAAAATCCATTCATGATCGTTGTCGTCTAGGAATGGGATATCTGGCGCAAGAGGCATCGATCTTTCGGGCCTTAACGGTTGAAGAAAATATCATGGCGATTTTAGAAACGCTTGATATCAGCCCCCGTGAGCGCAAGCGCCGTTTGGAATCGTTGCTTGAAGAGCTCAATATCGCGCATTTGGCAAGGAGCAAGGCCTATACATTATCCGGCGGTGAGCGGCGCCGGTTAGAGATCACGCGGGCTTTGGTCACCAATCCTTCGTTTCTTCTTTTAGACGAGCCTTTCTCCGGGATCGACCCGATCGTCGTGGCTGAGGCACAGGAAATTATTAAAGATTTGAAGTCGAGAGGATTGGGCATTCTTTTGACCGATCACAATGTCCGTGAAACATTAGCCATTACCGATCGGGCTTATTTGATCTCTGATGGCAGGATCGTGATCTCGGGAACGGCAGAAGATCTGATCAATGATCCCGAAGCGAAAAAGATCTATTTAGGTGAGCGCTTTAGAATGTAGTTCTTAAGGCGATATAATGTGTTTAACGAAGGGAGCATAGAAAGAAATGAAAGTTGAAGTAAAGAAAGTTGATGCGGTGAAGCGCGAATTAAAATTTGAAATTCCAAAAGAGCGGGTTTCTCAGAAATTCGATGAAGTTTATAAAGAACTGGGCAAGATCGTTAAAGTCAAAGGGTTTCGTCCGGGGAAGGTGCCCCGTCATATCTTAGAATCACAACATAGCAAAACGGCACAAGATGAAGTTTTTCAAAAGCTTATTCCTGAGGTGTATCATGAGGGGATCGAGCAGGAGAACTTAGCCCCGATCGATATGCCGGAGATCGACGATGTTAATTTTAAAGACGGGACGATCACGTTTACAGCTAAGTTGGATATTAAGCCCGATGTAAGAATTGATCATTACAAAGGGGTCAAAATTAAGCGTAAAAGTTCAGGGGTGACAGATGATGAAGTAAATAAAACGTTGGAATATTTCAAACAAGGGCAAGATAAGAGCAGTGAGATCGATGATGCCTTTGCGAATGGTCTTGGATATCCCAATTTGGCGGAATTCAAAAAATCCCTTTCCCGGCAGCTTGAACTGGATAAGGACCGGCAAAACCGTTTTGACGTTGAGAACCAGATTGTCGAAAATCTTTTAAAGAGGGCGAAATTAGCCGTTCCGCAGACTTTGGTGCGCCGGCAGATCGAGCATCGCATTGAAGAGGGAAAGAAGAAGTTAAAGGCTCAAGGCCTTTCGACGGAAGAGATTAATAAGAAAGAAGAAGAAATGCGCAAGGAGTTGCGAGATTCTGTGGAACGTGATGTTAAAGTGTATTTGATCCTCGACAAGATCGCTCAGGTTGAGAATATCGAGGTTAAAGAAGGAGAAAATTTACCGGCTAAGACGATAGAATTTTTATTAAAAGAGGCAAAGTGGGAGGAGGCTAAATAATATGGAACCAAAATCTCAAGTATTAGTGCCGATGGTTGTTGAAAAAAGCGGCCAAGGTGAACGGGCTTATGATATTTATTCGCGTCTTTTGAAAGATAGAATTATTTTTGTCGGAACCGCGATTGATGATATGGTTGCCAATCTGATCATAGCTCAATTGCTTTTTTTGCAGAGCGATGATGCCAATAAGGATATTAATGTCTACATCAATTCTCCGGGGGGAGCTGTAACAGCCGGACTCGCGATCTATGACACGATGCAATTTGTAAAACCGGATGTGTGCACATACTGCATCGGCCAGGCCGCAAGTATGGGGTCACTTTTGCTGGCTGCCGGAGCTAAGGGTAAGCGTTTCGTACTGCCGTACTCCCGCATTATGATCCATCAGCCGTGGGGCGGCGTGCAGGGAAGCGCGAGTGATATCTCCATTCAGGCTCAGGAGATCCTTCGCATGAAGGAAGAATTAACGAAGATATTAGCTGATCACAGTGGGCAAAATTTTGAAAAAGTGCAAGCCGATTGTGATCGCGACTATTTCATGTCCGCCGAGGAGGCCAAAGAATACGGCCTTGTTGATGAAGTGATTACCCACTCAGGCAAAGGTAAAAAATAAAAGGCCTGATCCTATGCGGCCTGGAAGAATTCAAAAGAAATGAAAAGAAATTTACTGCTTACGCCAGGCCCGACACAAATTCCGCCGGACATATGCGCGGCTCTCGGCCGGCCGATCATTCATCACCGCACCCCCCAATTTCAAGAGAATCTCAAAGAGGCTATTGAGGGGCTGCAATATGTCCTACAGACGGAAAACGAAGTTTATCTTCTCGCGTCATCGGGAACCGGAGGGATGGAGGCCGCTGTTGCTAACCTGCTGTCAGCCGGAGATAAAGCGATCACGGTTGACGGCGGAAAATTCGGTGAGCGTTGGGCAGAACTCTGTCAGGCTTATGGTGCCGAGCCGAAAGTTATTAAGGTCGAATGGGGAAAAGCCGTTGTGCCGGAGGCAATTAAAAGTCTCTTGGATGCCGACTGCGACATCAAGGCGGTTTTCGCCACGCTTTGTGAAACATCCACAGGTGTTACCTCAGATATCAAAGCTATTGCGGATGTCGTTAAAACGACAGATGCGGTCCTTGTTGTTGACGGGATCAGCGGTATCGGTGTGACGGACTTCCAAATGGATCGTTGGGGAGTGGATGTTGTCGTCTCCGGTTCGCAGAAAGGGTTCATGCTGCCGCCCGGACTCAGCTTTATTTCGGCTAACGAGAAGGCTTTTCAGTTGATCGAACGGTCGACGAGCCCGCGCTACTATTTTGATCTAAGAAAATATAAAAAGGCGTTTGCGAAAACGGATACGCCGTTTACGCCGGCTACGGGAATTGTTATCGCTTTAAACGAAAGTTTGCGCCGGATCAGGGAGAGCGGGTTGGAAGACCTGTTTGCCTGTTATGCGCGTTTAGCGAGAGGGGCACGGGCCGCGGCACGGGCTTTAGGGTTAACGCTCCTTGCGGATGAGTCGAGCATTTCTAATGCGTTGACGGCCATTAATGTTCCTGAGGGTATTGATGGCGGTGAAGTGGTAAAACTCATGCGGGACACTCACGGGATCTCGATCGCCGGCGGGCAGGCTCATTTGAAGGGGAAGATCATACGCATTGCCCATATGGGATGCGTTGATGAATATGATATTTTAACGGGAATTGCCTGCTTAGAGAAGGTCCTTCACGAGTTAGGATATCGATTTACGCTCGGGGCCGGATTAAGCGCGGCTCAAGAAGCATTCAATATCCAAGAAACCCTAAGCGTTGTATAAACGGAACACCTATGAAAATTTTGATCAGCGACAAACTTGCCGATGAAGGGCTGGAAATATTAAAGGCTGTTAAGGATTTCAAAGTCGATTGCAAATTCGGATTATCACCGGAAGAATTGAAAGCCGTCATTAAGGATTATCACGGTTTGATCATTCGCAGCGGGACAAAAGTTACGTCGGATATTCTTGATGCGGCCGATCAACTCAAAGTGATCGGACGCGCCGGCGTCGGGCTAGACAATGTCGACCTGAAGGCGGCGACCAAAAAAGGTGTCGTCGCGATGAATACGCCTTCGGGCAACACGACGGCAACGGCTGAGCACACGATGAGCATGATCTTGGCGTTATCACGCAATATTCCCCAGGCCTATGCGTCGATGAAAGCCGGAAAGTGGGACCGGGCAAAATTTCGCGGGGTTGAACTTTACGGGAAAAAATTAGGGATCATCGGGCTTGGCCGCATCGGCTCGACGGTCGCGAAGTTCGCCAAAGCCTTCGGCATGAAGGTCTCGGCCTATGATCCGTTCCTTCCTATGGAAATTGCCGACCAGAAAGGTGTTGCGATGGTCGAGCTCGAAGAATTGATCAGCCAATCGGATTACATAACGGTGCACACACCCAAGAGTGCCGAAACGAAGGATCTTATTTCAGATAAAGAATTTGATCTGATGAAGAAAACCGCCCGGGTGATCAATTGCGCGCGGGGCGGGATCATCAACGAGGAGGCATTAGCGAAAGCTTTGGAGAGCGGAAGAATCGCCGGATGCGCTTTGGATGTTTATGAACAAGAACCCTTATCGCCGGATTCACCGTTATTGAAGTTTGATCATTGTATTGTCACACCACACCTAGGAGCCGCTACTTCTGAAGCTAAGGTTAATGTCGCTATTGAAATTGCTGAATCTGTACGCGATGCCCTATTGGGAAAGGGAATCACTAATGCTTCGAATTTTCCTTTTGAGGAAAGAGGCTAAGGATATGGACTATAACAATCTAGAACAACATTTTTCATTTGCGTTACCGCCAGTCTTCAAAGTCGGCGTTTATGATGGTATCAACCCGTGCGGATTTGCAACGGCCTTGATCTTTGTTCTGTACCTTTCGTCGGTCGGGTATACCCAAAAACGTGTTTTTTGGTTAGGGCTGCTTTTTATCGCATCATCGGTGGTAGCCCAGTTTGGATTGGCATGTGGCCTATGCGATTTTATAATTGCAGTTCCCTTTGTTATGCTTTTTCTGTGTATTTTTTATTTTCTGTTGGCGGCTATTTTTCTTGTTCTGGGCGTGATCCATATTATGGACAGGTGGCAATATGGAAAATATTTTAATACAAAGCGCTTCAAATGCAAAGTACCGGTTTTTTTCAACGATCCTCAAAGCGAAAAGCCCGCCGTCAGTAAAACGAAGGGATTTTTAATTGTTATTGAGGTTGTTCTTTTAACGATTATCATCGGCTTTTTTATGACTTTGTGCAGCTCGATCTATCCTCAGAGCGAATACATTTTTATTGTTCATTCGTATTATATGGCTGGCGGTGACGCGGGATTTGCGCGGGCATCTTTTTTTCAGTATAGCGTTGCCATGGTCTTGCCTTTAGCTGTCGTGTGGATTGCAATTCTTTTTTCCGGGATGATGAAAAAAAAGACAAAAGCAATTCTTTACTACAAAGGAATATCAGCCGCTTTGTTCTTGTCTGTTGGTATCGGATTAGGGTATTTTCTTCTAACATTATTGTTTTAGAGGATCAACGGCCAGCCCATAGGAACAGTGAGAGTAACATATTGTGTTATTGAAAAAGTTAGTTTGATTAAACCAGAGAGAGGAGTCCAATGAACCTTGTTGTTATGGGGGCCCAATGGGGCGACGAAGGAAAGGGGAAACTTATTGATATTGTTTCCAGGGATACCGATATAACGGTCAGGTATCAGGGGGGGAATAATGCCGGGCATACCGTTGTCGTCGGAGACAAGGAATATATTTTTCACTTGCTGCCTTCGGCGATCCTGCATAGGGGCAAGGTGTGTGTGATCGGAAATGGGGTCGTTGTTGATCCTCTCGCGTTACTTGAGGAGATCAATGCCTTGGAGAAGAGAGGGGTGAGCGTAACCCCCCGTCGCTTAAAAATTTCCGACCGCTGCCATGTCGTGATGCCCTACCATCGCGTTCTGGACGGATTGCGTGAAACAAAACGAAAAAATAAGATCGGCACGACAGGTCGAGGGATCGGCCCCTGTTATGCCGATAAAGTGACCCGATGCGGAATCCGTATGGTCGATCTGCTCAATCCCCGGGTCCTGAGGGCAAAATTGGAAGATAACCTTAGAGAGAAAAATGAGGTTTTCCAAAAAGTTTTTGATCATAAAGCATATTCTTTTGAAGGCGTTTATAAGGAATATTTAGCTTACGGGAAAAAACTGGCTCCGTATATATGTGATACGATGTTGTACCTTAATAGGGCTATTGATAAAAAGAAGTCGATCCTTTTTGAAGGGGCTCAAGGAACTTTTCTAGACATTGATTTTGGGACGTATCCTTT
>JAGLMJ010000034.1 GCA_023140095.1 Candidatus Omnitrophota bacterium
CCGATTTGACCTCTCCTCCTTTAAGTTCAATGCCGCACTCCCATTTATCAGAGAAAAAGTAGTCTCTATAAGCCTTCTTATTTGTCGCAATAGTTTGTCCCATAACGGCAAGATTATAGCATAAAACAGAGACCCAAGTAGCTAAATTAATTGACAGGGAAACTGTTTGTGGGTATACTTGGGAACAATGCCGAAGTGGTGAAATTGGTAGACACGCACGTTTCAGGGGCGTGTGGGAGCAATCCCATGTGGGTTCGAGTCCCACCTTCGGCACCAGCTTTCCTTAATAATTCCAATGAATACAGATAAAAACACACAACTTCTTGTTATCGGCGGCGGGCCCGGAGGCTATCCGGCCGCTTTTTTAGCAGCTGATCTCGGGATGGAAGTAACCATCGTCGACATAAATGCCAATCCGGGCGGCGTTTGCCTGTACCGCGGATGTATCCCGTCTAAAGCCTTGCTGCATGCGGCCAAGGTCCTTTCAGAATCACGTGATGCCAAAGAATTGGGCATCGATTTCGGTGACCCAAAGATTGACATCGATAAGTTACGCAAATGGAAAGAAGGCATCGTCAACAAACTAACCGGCAGCCTCGGGCAATTAAGCAAACAACGCAAAGTGACATTTATCCAAGGCAAAGCAACCTTTATTGATCCCAATACCGTTAAGATCAAAAAGGAAGACGGCGCAGAGCAAACACTTGGTTTCAGGAAAGCGATCATTGCCACAGGTTCGCGCCCAAGCACCCTTCCCGATATGCCGGAATCAAAACGCATTCTGGATTCGACAACAGCGCTGGACCTTAAAAGCATTCCTGAAACGATGCTTCTTGTCGGTGGGGGTTATATCGGGCTCGAATTAGGGACCGCTTACGCGGAATTTGGAAGCCGGCTGGACATCGCTGAACTGCTGCCGCAGATCCTGACAGGAACCGACCGCGACCTTGTTGCGATCGCGCAAAAAAGGCTTAAAACGATTTTCAACGACATCATGGTCGAGACGAAAGTAGCCGCGATGGAAGAAACACAAAGCAGCATCAAAGTCACCTTTGAACATAGAGACGGCAAGGCTTCCTCCAAAGAATATGAAAAAATCTTGGTCGCTATCGGGCGAAAGCCAAACTCTGACGGCCTGGGATTGGAGAACACAAAAGTCACTGTTAATGCGCAAGGCTTTATCGAGGTCGACGCGCAGCGGCAGACAGCAGACCCGTCGATCTACGCCGTCGGCGACGTAACAGGCGATCCAATGCTGGCCCACAAGGCCTCGCACGAGGGGATCGTGGCTGCCGAGGCGATCGCCGGCAAGAAGACGGCGTTTGAACCCAAGGCAATCCCCGCAGTTGTCTTTACTGACCCCGAGATCGCCTGGTGCGGACTAACCGAGACTCAGGCAAAGGATCAGGGTATCAAGATCCACGTCGCCAAATTCCCGTGGGGCGCGTCGGGACGGGCCTTGACTTTAGGCCGCACCGACGGACTGACAAAGTTAATGATCGATCCAAAGACGGGAAAAATTTTAGGCGTTGCGATCGTTGGGCCCGGCGCCGGAGAGATGATCGCCGAGGGAGTCTTGGCGATCGAAATGGGAGCCGTCGTCTCCGACTTGAAAAAATGCATCCATCCTCACCCGACCCTTTCGGAGACTATCATGGAATCTGCGGAAAGCTTTTTCGGCCACGCCACGCATATCTACAAACCAAAAAAATAAGCCCTTCCGGCAAGCCCCGCAAAAACTCAGCTTGCCCGTCGGGCGCAATCCGCCGAAGCCAAACGCGAAAGCAATTTGGCGAAGGTGGATAAAAAAGACAGCCCCAGCCTGGGCCATCTTTACTTACACACAATATTTATTATTTTCCTTTCAATACCTTATTGACCCTCGCAACAAAATCCTCACTATCAAAAGGCTTAGTGATATAGTCGCTGATCCCTTCGGCTTCGAACACCTCTTTCTTTTTTCCGGATGCTGTTAGCATAATAACAAGTGTATCTTTTATTTTTTCATTCCTTCTCACTTCCTTGAGCATCGTATACCCGTCCATTGGTTTCATAAAAATATCTAAAATGATCAGGTCCGGGCGCACCTGCTCGGCCTTTAATAAACCTTCAATCCCATCGGTAGCCGTTTCCACAATATAATTATTATCTTCCAATCTTATTTTTATAAATTCATTCAACATCTCTTCATCATCTACCACTAAAATTTTCTTTTTTTCCATGTTCGCCTCTAAAATAATTGTATATTACTGCACTAAAAACTCGCCTGATCGCCGACTCTCAGCCCTAATTCCATAGTAACACCGGCATTAACCTCTAAAACATAGTTTGCCGCCATATCGGGCGTATAGACCGGACACTGCTCGGTTTCACAAGGCAGCACATTAGGGATAATGAACACCACTCGCTTGCGATGATCTATCCAAATAATATCCAAAGGGATAAATGTGTCTTTCATCCAGAAACTTTGGCGCCGGCTCGACGGGAAAACAAAAAGCATCCCTTCGTTTCTTCCAAGTGATTTACGGAACTGCAGGCCGCGCCCCCGCTCTTCCTGTGTCCGGACGACTTCCGCTTTAATGCAATGATCGTAAAAACAGACATCCTCGGTACCGCCCCCCGTTCGGGAAGAACATGCCGAAAATCCTACGATCAAGGCAAGAACCATTTGTGAAATCATTACGCGCTTTATCATTTTAATCGTTTCCCGTCAGGTTTAAATAATCCCTGAATTCTAATTTTCCCGTGATCTCTTGATTAACCACGGAAATTCTCTGCGATAGATACGGATGGGTCCGCCAATAACTGTATCTATTGCGAGGCGCCTTCTCCTTCTCTATTTTCAGTTTCTCTAAAAATGCTACCATGGCTTTGGGGTTATACCCAGCTTTTTTTAAATATTTAACACCTAAACGGTCCGCTTCAAATTCATCCTGCTTGGAGTGTTCCAAAAAAAGCGAGTTTAAGGCAAAATTGACCCCGCCCGCCACACGGGCATTCGTTTGAGTCGACGCGACCTGGAGGATCAAAGCCGCATAGGCATTCTGCATTCTTTTGACCCCATGTCTCGCCGTAATATGCCCTACTTCATGCGCAATAACTCCGGCTAATTCATCATCGTTATCGACCTTTTCAATAAGCCCCCGAAAGACATAGACATATCCGCCCGGAAGGCTCACGGCATTGATCGGATCATCATCAATAACCTTAATAAAATAAACAAGCTCCTTCCGGTCACAAACGGCAACGATGCGATCCAGTATGCGCCCAACACGCTCATTAACATCGACATCCGTCAAGATATCGTACTGCGCCTCAATTTTCGGGGCAACGGCATCCCCGATCTTAACTTCTTTTTCCATTCCGTAAAGTAATGTCTCTTGTTTCCTGGTCGCCAGGTTATACTCAGTCGTGCATCCTTGAAGAAAAACGGTCATGACCACCATGGAAAAAAACAGTCTCTCTGTCTTCATAATATAAACACTCCGACTTTCCGCAGCATCGTGGCAAGTTTCGCGATCGGAAGCCCAATGACGTTCGAATAGCATCCTTCGATCCGGTGGATAAAAACACTGCCGCCGCCTTCAATGTCAAAACCGCCGGCCTTGTCCAAAGGCGAAACTTTTGCGTGATAGCGGTCGATCTCCTCATCAGTTAAGGGAAGCATAAAAACCTTTGTCTTTTCATAATCAACGATCTGCTTACCCGTTTCAACATCAATGACCGCGACGCCGGTATAGACCCAATGCGGCTTGGAGAAGAGCGCGTACAGTATTTTCTTGGCCTCCTTTAAATTCCGCGGTTTGCCGATGATCCGCTTGTTGCCGCCGTAAACAAGAGTGTCGGCCCCGACGACAACTCCGGCCTTCAGCTGACCGGCAACATCTTTGGCTTTAAGAAGGGCATTATGTTTGACAAGGGCCGAGCAGGTGGTTTGAATTTCTTGGATCTCTTTGACCCGGCTGGATTTCATAGTGAACTGAACTCCCAAAGCTTTAAGGAGTTTCTTTCGTTGAAGAGAACCTGAGGCAAGGATAAGTTTTTTCATAAGCTATGAATCTCTTTAATATCAAAGACAGATACAAGCTCACAATTTTTCTCTGCGACGGCAGCAGCCGCACCCTCCCCGCGATCAACAATGCAGATCGCTTTATCCACATGGATCCCCAATTTTCTCAGCACATCGATCGATTGGATAAATGCCTTGCCGGTTGTCGCGACATCGTCAATAAGGACAACATGGTCGCCTTCCTTTAAAGGCGGGCCCTCGACCTGCTGTTGCTTGCCGTGAGCCTTAGGACTTTTTCGAATAATAAAGGTGTTCAGAGGCTTATCCGCTTGCAAACTTAAGACAGCGATCGCCCCGATCATCGGATCAGCGCCTAATGTCGGCCCGCCGATCGCGTCAATATTATCCCCCGCAACCATATCCAGCATTATCCGCGCGCACAAGTACGCGCCCCGGGCGCTTAAGGTGACCAGGCGGGCATCAATATAATAACCGCTTTCCTTCCCCGATGAGAGAGTGATCTTTTCCCTAAAATAAGCATCTTTGATAATACTCTGCCGGAGTTCTTCGCGTTCATCCTCAATAGTGCGTGCTTCCATCATATCTCCTTTAATTCCTGATACATATTATTTGCCGTCATATTGGTTGCTATTATACCGTCAGGCGTAGGACCGTTCAACTCAAATTTTGCATTGGACTGGACAAGTCATTGACGAAATGATACCATAGCGACGTGTTTCAAACACTTTTGTCCGGTTTATGCGATCTGGTTTATCCCCCTCATTGTCTTATCTGTAAAAAACACCTCATCATCCGTTCCCCTACCGAAGTACTATGCCTACATTGCCAAGATACGATCGTTGCCAATATTCCTCCCTTTTGCCCTAAATGCTCCCGACATCTTCGTGATCCTCATCTTCCCAGATGCCCCGATTGCGCGAAAACAGATCCTCATTTCAATTTCGCCTGGGCCGCCTGTCTGTATCAAACGCCTCTAAGCGACCTTCTTCGCCGGTTTAAATACAATCAAAAAACATATTTACGCAAACCCCTGGCCCAATTGATGATCGCCTTTTTAGAAACTTACCGTCTCGACATAAAGCAATTTGAGAAAATCGTTCCTATACCGCTGTTTCCCAGCCGTTTAAGAGAGCGCGGGTATAATCAATCTCGGTTGCTGGCTGAAGAGATCGGCCAAAGATACAAGATCGATCTGTCGCTGAATAATCTTGTACGCGCCCGCGAGACAAAACATCAGGCTCGTCTAAGTGAAAAAGAACGCTGGACAAATATCTGCGGGGCTTTTAGAATAAAAGACTCTGCTAAGTTTTCCGGCAAAAACATATTGATCATCGATGACTTGTTAACAACAGGGGCCACCGCCTCTGAGGCCGCTCATACGTTAAAGGATGCCGGGGCCAAAACAGTCGGCATATTAACACTGGCTATTAAAGAATAGGATCTCATCACCGATTTATGCGCATCATTCGAAGCTATATATTAAGAGAATGCATCATTCCCTTCTTTATGGCACTGGTCGTTTTGACCTGTGTTTTTCTTTTAGGGAACCTTATTCAATTGACCAATTTGGTCATCAATAAAGGCGTAAACCTTTCGGCCGTCGGCAAAGCCTTTCTGTTAATGATCCCTCTCTTTCTGGGATACACGATCCCGATCGCCTGTCTCATCAGCGTTATTATGGCCTTCAGCCGGTTCTCGGCAGACAATGAAATTATCGCGATGCGCGCCAGCGGCATCCATTTAGGACGCTTGCTGGTCCCTCTGATCATATTGGGGTTCATTTCCAGCCTTTTTTTGATCGTCTTGAACGAACGGATCATTCCTTACGCCCATCATGAACAGCGACGTGTCTTAAAAAATCTCGGCGCTGAGAATCCGACGGCCATGCTTGAGGCCGGCATGTTCATTCATGCCTTTGAAAATCAGATCATTTTCATCCATAAGATCGATAAAAATAAAATGTACAACATCACGATCTATCAGCCCAAACCGGATGGGCCGACCCGCACGATCATCGCTAAGCGCGGTGAATTCACTCCCGTTCCCGGCGGCCATCAGATCAAACTTAAATTAATAGACGGAACGTCGGATGAGCCGAACTTGGAAAACCCGGAAAATTTCTACAAACTCAATTTCAAGAATTACTTTATGACGCTCGACCTGTCTAAAAATAACAAAAAGATCGAGAAAAAACCGCAAAGCATGACGTTCAAAGAATTAAAAGCTGAAATCGCTAAATTAGAGCGTCTCTTTATCGACACGACCCATTTAAGAACAGAGTACTTCCGGAAGATCACTTGGTCCTTCTCGCCGCTGATCTTTATTCTCATCGGATTTCCTCTGGCTGTCATCACCAACAGGCGTGAGAGGTCGGCTAATATCGTTTTGGCGATCCTCTGCTTTGCTTTTTATTATTTAATATCTTTGGGCTGTGAAGCCCTGAGCAAAAAAGGCATTCTGCCTCCGGCACTGATCATGTGGACGCCAAACATGATCGCCGCAACGAGTGCCTTGATCCTTAATTACAAATGCGTATTCTAGACCGTTACATCACAAAATCTATTATCAAGATCTTTACGTTCACGATCCTCACGTTCTGTTTCCTTTACGTCCTGATCGATATTACAAGCCAGCTTGATGAGTTTATCGACCGGAAAGTTCCTATTGATATCTTGATCCAGTATTATGTCTCCTATTTCCCAATCATCTTGAGCCAGCCGATCTCATCGGTGGCTTGCCTGATCGCCGTTCTCTTTACGTTCAGCAATCTTAATACAGGCAATGAAGTCGTTGCCATGCGTTCAAGCGGGCTCAATTTCTGGCAGATCACAAAACCGGCGATCATGTTCGGCCTTATTATCTCGGTACTCGTGTTCTGGGTCAATGAACGCCTTGTTCCAAGAGCCACAGAAGTAACACAGCAGATCCGCAATGAGAACATGGTATTGCTCGTCGACCGTATACGCAGAAAGAAAGAAAAGATCAAGAATTTGACATTTTACGGATTGAAGAACCGTCTTTATTTTATTGATACATTCGATTCGGATGCCAGTGAACTCAAAGGGATCACTATTATTGAGTACGATTCACAGCAGAACATGAAACAGAAGATCGTCGCCTTAAAAGGTGTCTGGACGGGCATTGCATGGAAATTCTATCAATGCCAGATCACCACGTTCAACCGGCGTGACATCAGCACGCCGCTTAAGATCAAGGTCTATAAAGAAAAACTGATGGATATTAAAGAAAGCCCCTCGGATTTCTTAAAGCAAAGGCTCAATGTCAATTCAATGAATATCCGCCAGCTTAAAGACTACATTGACCGTTTTTCAAAAAGCGGGGCCAAAAAAGCTCTGAACAACATGCGGGTGGACCTGCACCAAAAGATAGCTTATCCGTTCGGGATTCTCGTCATTGTTCTGATCGGGCTCCCCTTTGCGCTGATGATCCGCAGCCGCAAAGGAAGCTCTTTTGTTTCGATCGGTATAGCCCTTATCCTTGGGTTTTTATATTATGTTTCCAATGCCGTTTTCCTGGCATTCGGAAAAAGCGGCTCATTCCCCCCCGTCTTCTCAGCTTGGGCTACACCGGTTCTTTTTACCATCGTTGCCCTGGTCATAATCGAGACGGATTTCTCGAATTAGAAAAATTAAAAAAAAGCGGGGGCGACCGACCGGTCGCCCCCACTGATATATCGCTGCAATAGGGGCACGGCATGCCGTTCCCCTATTTTTTATTATTTTTCCGGCGGCAACTCCCCTCCGTGAATGCTCCTGTTGATCTCTTTGTGGATCGTGCTTAAAAGCTTCCGGTAATGTAAGGGCTTGGCAAATGCGCGGTATTCCTCACTGTCAATGTTAAAGATCTGATGGCCGTCATCAACCTCCAAGCTTAATGTATTGGTCGTAAAGATGATCGGGATATTCGCCGTGTTAGGATCCGACTTTAACCGCCGCACAATATCTTTACCGTTATTATCCGGCAAAATCACATCCATAAGAATAATATCCGGCAATTTGTTTTTAGCCACTTTTAAACATTCCACCCCGTCATAGGCGGCATAGACCGTAAAGCTATTATTAGTCAGCTTTTTTTCCGTCAGCCTCTGCATGACCGGACTATCGTCAACAACCAGGATCGTTTTTTTCTTTTTTGACATATTTGTTATTTCCTTTTTTTGTATACCTTTGGCAGCCGGCCGCCTAAACTGCAAACGATCTCATAATTGATCGTCCCGGCATGTTTTGCCAATTCGTCGGCAGAAACACGTTCTCCTTTTTGCAGCCCCAACACCGTAACAGGAGTCCCCAATTTAATTCCTTTGACATGCGAGGCATCGACCATGACCTGGTCCATGGTCACGCGCCCCACAACCGGGCATCGAACCCCGTCAATAAGGACAGAAGCCCGATTGGAAAATGCCCGAAAATATCCATCGTTGTAACCGATCGGGATCGTTGCAACCAGCATATCTTTTTTCGTAAAGAACGTCCTGCCGTAACTGATGCTTCTTCCCTTTTTTATTTCCTTTAAAAATATAACATGAGATCGCACGCTTAGCACAGGTTTTAAGCAAATATTTTTTCGGAGGCCCGGATGAGGGTATAATCCATATAACATCAATCCCGGCCGCGATAAATTCAGGATATGCGTTTGATAACCTGCCAGCCCCATACTGTTTGCGGCATGGATATAGGGAATGATCAGCCCTGCGCGATCCAATTTTGTTACTAAGTTATACAGGTGCTCGATCTGCTTTTTTGTGAACCTCCGATCCGTATCGGCTGCCGGGAAATGAGTAAAGATCCCCATGATCCTTAAAAAAGTCAGCCGGCTGACCTTTTGTATAAAATCAAACGCCTCTTCATGCCAGATCCCTAAGCGCCCCATTCCCGTATCAACCTTGACATGAATATCGATCCTTTTTTTCTTCTTTTGCGCGTACCGGTTTAATGCCTGGGCAAGCTGGAGCGTGCACACCGTCGGCATCAGCCGGTGATCCACGATCCTGCGGGCATGAGAGACCAGCGTGCTTTCAAATAATAGAATGGGCTTTTTGATGCCGGCCTCGCGCAGAGCGATCCCTTCAGTAATATCAGAAACGCCTAAGAAACCAACACCCTCTTTATCCAATAATAAAGCGATCCTCTCGGCGCCATGGCCATAGGCCTCGGCTTTGATCACAGCTAGAACCGTCGACAGATCTTTGACCTTCTTTCTCAAACGGGAACGGGTAGGAAGAAAAAACTCGTTTCTTGCGGTCAGCTTAGTGATCTCTTTCAAATTATGCACAACGGCCGCCAGATCAATTTCGCAATATGTTAAATAATCATCTTTTCTCACTTTTTACTTCCTTCTTCGTTCTTGTTTTTATCTGACAATGGTCAGGATACAAATATAATGGAACTAATTTATCGATGTTATCCCACTTCCCCTTTTGAACCTGCCCTAAGACCAGCGGAACTAACCGCCGGGCTTGTGGAAAAATGTATTTTTCGCCGATAAATTTAGGAATGATCTCTTTGGCCTTTTTAATATCATTTTTATATAACTTAAGGCCATCCCCAATAAAAGTCACTTCTCCTCTGATCTGTTTTAATGCCTCGCTGATAGGAACCAGAAGATAATCACTTTTTCTCTTAAGGGCCGATCCTTTTTTCTCATAAAGACAGGCGTAAAGGAGATCGCGCCTGGCATCGCATAATGTGCAGACCTGGGTGTCTGTGCGCACATTCATAGCTAAAATATCGAGGCTGGGGACACCGATAACCGGTTTGTGCAACGCAAAAGTTAATCCCTTAATGGTTGATAACCCGACCCTTAGGCTGGTAAACGAGCCCGGCCCAAGCCCGACGGCAAAACCATCCAGCATCCTCATTGGCATCCCGGCATCATCCAATATCCGCTTTATGCTGGGCATGATCGACAGGTCCAGCGGCCGGTTCAGTTTCGCATTACGGAACTTTAAGATCTTCTCGTTGCTTGAAACGGCTAGACTTAAGTTTTGGGTTGAAGTATCAATGCATAAAAGATTCATAATTGAAATCTCCGCTTTTCGCCGACAACCGGATCACTCTTTCCTGAAGTTTTTTATGCTTCATCTCGATCTTTAAGTATTTTTTGGGGAGAAATTCTCCCAACCGGTCCGCCCACTCGATCACCGAAACCCCATTGCCGTATAAAAATTCATCGTAACCGATAGAACTAATACCCTGAAGGTCTTCTAAGCGATAGAGATCAAAATGAAATAGCGGCAGCCGCCCTTCGTAAATATTCATCAAAACAAAGGTGGGGCTTTTCACGTTCTCTTGGCTAATGTTCAACCCCTCGGCGATCCCCTTGATCAGGGTCGTCTTCCCGCTTCCTAGATCCCCAAAAAGGCAGATAATATCTCCGCTCCGCAGCGATTTTGCCAAATGTTTTCCGAACGCCTTTGTCTCTTCGGGGCCTTTGGATATGATCTTCTCTATGTTCACTTTCTTAGAAATGAGTGTACCCCTTAACACGTAATTTTTTCAAACGGCTGTCGGATGTTTTAAGCCGCAGGCCTTTATCTCTTGGAACGATCTCACCGATACGATAGAACCGATGTTTACTTTTATTCCGGCCCTCTAATTTCCGCGCTTTTAAAGGCGGAAGAGTAAAAAGCAATTCAAAATCCTCTCCGTCATAAAGCGCTTCTTTTAAATGAGCCTTTTGTCTTTTTGGAATCGAGCTCTCCTCGATCATGGCGCCAACCCGGCTTTCACTTAAGATATGCCCAAGATCAGCAACAAGCCCGTCGGATATATCGATCATCGCTGTTGGCTTGTGCCTTTTTACAAGATGCTGGGATTCTGCAATGCGGGGCGCAAACCGCAAATGCCCTCCGCTTGACAATGACCTGCCTAACGGTCCCGTCACAAAAATCTGATCACCTGCACGGGCACCGCTGCGGTAAACCACTTCATCCTTTTTCACTTCTCCGACTAAGCAGACATTGATAATGATCTTTTTAGCCTTGACCGTATCGCCGCCGACGATGCCAACATGAAATTTTTTTGCTGTCCTCTGCATCCCTTGATAGATTTGAGATACAACCGGCCAGGGGCACGAAGATGGCGCCCCTAAAGAAACAACCGCATATTTCGGGATCCCTCCCATTGCGGCAATATCACTAATGCTCGACGCTATCGCTTTATGCCCAATCCCTCTTGCCGGCATCTTCAGCGTAAAGTGAA
>JAGLMJ010000035.1 GCA_023140095.1 Candidatus Omnitrophota bacterium
CGGATCGCTTCAAGCAATTCTGCCCTCTCAACTCCAAGCCAACGACTGATCCGTGCCAATGCTTGCGATATACCCCCAGGGCTTACATTTAATCCCGCCATGTCTTTAAAATAAGTTCTCCTAAAAACAGTTATTCTCTTGGACATGAAACCCCTAATCAGTGGTATACTACATTCGAAAAATTTTCACTAGTTTCAACCGTGAAAATATCGGCGCATGTTCAAGCGATAATAAGGAGGCGGATGATGACCTGCGGAGATGATGAAAGAAGGGAAGACCCTAAGACGGAAGAAGAGAAGAAAAAGATCGGTGAAGGTGCCGGCGAGGGAACAACAGAAGGCGGCGAAGAATAAGAGCAAAGGACATTGCCCCTTAAGGAGAACGATCCAATGAAAAAAAGACATTCACTGCATTTGAAGCTGCTGCTTGTCAATGTTGCCTTCCTTTTTGTTTTTACAGGTTGCGCGACCAAAGAAGTTAAACTTACCGAGACGGGGTTCTTAAGCAGCTATTCCGACCTGGAGCCTGACATGGATTCCCAGGGAATGTATGTTTATAAAAACCCGAACGTCAAAATTGCTGAACAGTATTCTGAAATCCTTATTGCTCCCGTGCAATTTAAGCTGGACTCCGCTGTTAAGGCCGACAAGATGAGCGATGAAGACCGCGAAAAATTAGCTGATTATTTTTATCAAGAGCTGAAAGAAGGATTGGAGAAAAATCATAGGATCGCTGATGCTCCGGGAGAGAGTGTCCTTCTTCTTCGGGCAGCCGTTACGGATATTTTACCCAATACGGTGTGGCTGAATATCCATTGGACGACAACTCTGATCGGCGGCGGGATCGGTGGGGCTTCTTTGGAGGCAGAGTTAGTTGATTCTATAACTGGTGAGAGAATGATGTCTTTTGTCGGCGCGAAAAAGGGAAAGAAACTCACTCAAAGACTAACAGTACCGAATTATGCCAAGGGGCTTACGAAATGGGGTCATACCAAAGGAGTATTGAAGGTTTGGGCTGAGATTATCGTTGAAAATTTGGATCAGTTGAGAGAGCGATATGAGGCAGGAATCTAAAGACGCGGCGCAAGCCATTAAGCCAAAAAAAGAAATTCCGGCATTAGTTGCCATATCGAAGAAAGTCGGCAAGGCGATCGTCGATTTTGAGATGATCAGCGAGGGGGACCGGATCGCGGTGGCGGTCTCCGGGGGGAAAGACAGCTTGTCTTTGATGCATATCCTGCGGCACCGTCAAAAGATAAGTCCGGTCCGATTTGAATTTACCGCCGTTCATGTTGATTTTGGTTTTGAAGACTTTGATCCCCAAGTTCTGGTCGATTATTTAGAGGGCCAAGGATTTTCCTACAGCGTCGAGAAAGTCGATTCCCTCAAGGGGGAGAGTTATGAGGACATTGATTGTTTCTGGTGGTCGCGCAACCGCCGCAAGGCCCTTTTTCAGATGGCCGGCCGGGAAGGGTTTACAAAGGTGGCTTTCGGCCATCATCTCGACGACATTGCCGAAACAATTATCCTGAACCAATTTTACCGCGGGGAGATCGGGGCCATGAAGCCGAAGCTGGAACTTTTCGATGGAAAGCTCGCCATCATCCGTCCTTTGGCCTACGTGCGGGAACGCGATATGGAAGATCTGGCCAAAATACTCGGGATCGATTCAATGGGCCAGTCAAAATGCGGGAATGATGACACCTCCCACCGGATGCGCATTAAAAAAATGCTCAGAGATTTTGAAAAAGAAAGTCCCATGGTCGTAACCAATATTTTCCGCAGCCTTCAGAGGGTTCAATCGGAATACCTTATTAAACCTACAGGAATGTCGTCGGCCCTTTAGCTATGGATAAGATCGATATCATATTGAATTATTGGTTCGAAGGCGTTAATGACGCAACGGCGATTGATAAAAAGGCCTTACCGTTTGCGAAATGGTTTATCAAGGATAAAAAACTCGATGAAGAGATCCGTGAGCAATTCGAGTCTGACCTGATGAAAGCCGCTGATGGGGAGTACAAGGATTGGGAGGGGTCAGCTAAGGGGCACTTGGCCTTGATCCTTTTATATGACCAATTTTCCCGCAACATATACCGGGACACGCCCAGGATGTATGCCTATGACGCTTTGGCTTTAGACTTGACATTGAGGACAATAGACCAAGGATGGGATCAGGAATTGTCTCTGATCCAGAGGACTTTTGTATATGTGCCCTTGATGCATTTTGAGGATCCAACTCTGCAGCAATTGTCGGTTAAATATTTTACAGGTCTCGTTGAGTTGTCAAAGGTCAAAACCTCCGGCAACATGCATTATTATGAGAGTACTTTGAAGTACGCCCGGGAGCATCATGATACTGTTGTCCGGTTTGGCCGATTTCCCCACCGTGATGCCATTCTAAATCGAACAATAGGCTAGAACTATAAAGAATACGATTATGTTGGGAGGGTAAAGGCGTTCTTGTCCTAGACAGGATGGCTATTTTTGGTAAATTCCGCGAGTTTACCATAATAGGAATTAAGGTTGACGCGCTTCCAGAATCATCTTATAATATTTTTTTGGCAATATAACGTAATGTAGTTCAATCAGTTAAGCAAAATGAATAATAAGCCTAATAAAATCCTGCTGCTTGGTTTGGTCCTATCGGTATCTTTTCTTGCCGGTTGCGGTTCAAAACCAGGGAAAAAGGAAGAAACACCGCTTCGTGTTGACACACCCATTTCTAAAGCTGTTGTTCCCCAGCAAGTTACAAACACACAAGCCCAAAACTATTTAAGCTACCAGCCGAATTGCCGGGATCAAGGCCTAATACAAAAAAATGAATGTGACCAATGCGCCCGGGTTCCCGATAGTGTTTGTTCCGTGGCCACGCGCTCTGCCGATGGTTTTCAATGCTATGAGTGTGTGACCAAACAGGAAGAATGCCAGGATCTTAGAAAGCTTAACCGCAAGGGATGTCAATTATGTGAAGAGGTATCCAGTGCCCAATGTGTTCCTTCGGGGAAAACGAAGCAGGGGACCCCTTGTTATAAGTGCGTTCAGTACAAACCGCAGTGTGTGCGGTTAGGGCTTTTGGGCGAGGAAGAATGCGGGCCATGCCGTAAGCATAAAAGCCTTGAATGTATTCCCTCGGCGATAACGGAAAAAGGAGTGCAATGCTACGAGTGTATCGATAAGCCGGAAGAATGCAACGACCTGGGTTATTTAAAGGCGAAGGAATGCAGCCAATGCGAACGTGATGCGAGCAAAGAATGTCTTTTTGTGACCAGGACAAAGAAGGGGCGCAAATGTTATCAATGCGAGGATAAACCCCAAACGTGTAAAGATATTGGCCTCATAGACAGGGGCATTTGCATGGGTTGCGCGGAGGATCCCAAAAAAGAATGTTTAAAAGGGAAGAAGACGCGAGAGGGAAAAGAATGTTATGAATGTTTGGATAAAGTCCAGAAATGCAAGGACCTTGGACTTGTTGATTTTGCGGGCTGCCAGAAGTGTTCAGAAGAGCCAGGCAAGGAATGCCATAATGTTGAGGCCCTGAAGGGGAGCCAACAGTGTTTCCAATGCCTCAACCGTCCTGAGCGATGCGATGAACTCGGGCTTCTGGATCCAAAAAACTGCTATAGCTGTGATGCCGACCCGAAGATGCAATGTGTTCCCGATAGAAAGACCAAAGAAGGATGGCAATGTTTTGCCTGTCGGGAAAGACCTCAGGAATGTAGCGAACTCAAGCTTCTCGATAAAAAAGAATGCGCGAAGTGCACGTCTAATCCTAGAAAGCAGTGCACTCCGGATAAGAAAACAAAGCAAGGCAAGCCATGCTATCGCTGCGAAGATAAACCGCAGGAATGTATTGAGTTGAACCTTCTTGATAGGGGAGAATGTTCCTTGTGTACGGCTGATCCGAAGAAAGAATGTATCGTGGATCAAAAGACCAAGGAAGGCAAGCTATGCTATCGCTGCAAAAATAAACCTCAGGAATGCGTAGAATTAAAACTCCTTGGCCAGAAAGAATGCGCTCAGTGCATGGCTGATCCAAAGAAGCAATGTATCGCCGATAAAAAGACCAAAGAAGGCAAGCAATGCTATCGCTGTGAAGATAAACCTCAGGAATGCGTAGAATTAAAACTTCTTGGCCAGAAAGAATGCGCTCAGTGCATGGCTGATCCAAGGAAAGAATGTGTTACAGATAAGAAAACTAAGGAAGGCAGGCAGTGCTACAAGTGCCAGGACAGGCCGCAGGAGTGTGCTGATCTAAGACTTATCGACGAAGAACAATGTGCTCAGTGCACGGCCAATCCGAAGAAACTGTGTGTTAAGGGAGAAAAGACCAAGGAAGATAAGCAGTGCTACAAGTGCCAGGACAAACCGCAAGAGTGTGTTGATCTGAAGCTTCTCGACAAGAAGGATTGTGATGTATGTACGGAAGATTCGAAGAAGCAGTGTACAGCGGACAGCAAGACCAAAGAAGGTAAACAATGCTACCGCTGTGAGGACAAACCGCAAGAATGCAGCGAGCTCAAGCTTCTCGACCAGAAAGGGTGTGGCAAGTGCACCTCCAATGCGAAGAAGGAATGTATCGCGGACAGCAAGACCAAAGAAGGCAAGCAATGCTATAAATGTGTGGACAAGCCGGAAGAGTGCGCCGACCTAAAACTGATCACTCAGGAAGAATGCGCTTCTTGCACGTCGGATCCTAAGAAACAATGCACGGCTGACAAGAAGACGAAGGAAGGCAAGCCCTGCTATCGCTGTGAAGATAAGCCTCAAGAGTGCAGCGATCTAGATCTTTTAGATCAGAAAGAATGCGATAAATGCGCCTCTGATCCGAAGAAAGAATGCATCGCCGATAAGAAGACCAAAGAAGGCGAGCCATGTTATCAATGTTTGGACAAGCCGGAAGAGTGCGCCGACCTAGGACTTATTGATCAGAAGGAATGTTCCTCTTGTACGTCCGATCCTAAGAAGCAATGCATGGCTGATGAGGAGACAAAGGAAGGCAAGCTATGTTATCGCTGTGAGGATAAACCTCAGGAATGCGTAGAATTAAAGCTTCTTGACCAGAAAGAATGTGCTCAGTGCACGTCAGACTCGAAGAAAAAATGTGTTCCGGACCGCAAGACCAAAGAAGGTAAGCAGTGTTATGAGTGTCAAGATAAGCCGCAGGAATGTGCTGAATTAGACCTTCTTGATCAAAAAGAATGTGCCGCCTGCACGGCTGATCCGGCGAAAGAATGTGTCGCGGACCAGAAAACAAAAGAAGGCAAGCCGTGTTATCTCTGCCAGGTCAGGACGCAGAAGTGCGCTGAACTTAATTTGATGAATGAACAGGATTGCGCTGTTTGCGCGACCGATTCGAAGAAAGAATGTATTGCGGGTCAAGAGACCAAAGAAGGCAAGCCATGCTATAAATGTCAGGAGAAGCCCGAGAAGTGCGCTGATTTTAAACTGATCGACCAGCAAGAATGTCCGGCCTGCACCTCTGATCCCAAAAAGCAATGCAGCGCCGTCAAGAAAACGAAACAAGGCCGGACATGCTATCGCTGTGAAGATAAGCCGCAGGAGTGCGCTGAACTTGATCTTATTGACAAGAAAGAATGTGCTGCCTGCACGGCTGATCCTAAGAAACAGTGTACTCCGATCAAGAAGACCAAAGAAGGCAAGCCCTGCTATCGCTGTGAGGATAAACCTCAGGAATGCGTAGAATTAAAGCTTCTTGACCAGAAAGAATGCGCTCAGTGCACGTCAGACTCGAAGAAAGAATGTGTTCCGGATCGCAAGACCAAGGAAGGCAGACAATGCTATAAGTGCCAGGATAAGCCGCAGGAATGCAGTGAGCTTGGCCTTATCGACGAGGGCGAGTGCGATGCCTGCGCGGCTGATCAGAAGACGGAATGTATCGCGGATAAAAGCACTAAAGAAGGAAAACAATGCTATCAATGTGTCGATAAGCCCGAACAATGCAAGGACCTGGGATTGCTTGATGCCGAAGGCTGTTTTTTGTGTGATGAAGTTTCAGGAAAGAAATGCGTCGAGGGCCAGAGAACCAAAGAAGGGAAGCTTTGCTATAGCTGCGAGAAAAAGTCAGAAGCTTGCGGAAATCTAGGGCTTTTGAGCACTTTAGAATGTGAGTATAAATGTACTGATTGCGCCAAGGCTCAGAAAACGCAGAACGGCGAGCAGTGTTTCAGTTGTTCTTCAGTACCGGGAAGCATGGAGTGTCTGAAGAATGATTATTTCCGTGATTGCTCTTCGTGTCAGGAAGGGGATATCTGCGAGGAGATGGGATTGATCCTTTTCTATGAATCGCGCAAGACCGCACCATTGACATGCTACACCTGTATGCCTAAATAATGCGTAATTTAAATATCACGATGACCAAAAAAGAAAAAGCCGCTTTTTTAAAAAAAGAGCGGATTTTTTGTGACTTAGTAAATAGTTTTGATCGAACTGGCATTTCCCCGATCAATATCCGAATAAGTTGTTTGATCGTTCAACAGAATAAAGAGGACTTGAGCAATATCATTGATTTAGTCAATTCTCTGGGAATCAAGGAGTTTACCTTTTCAATACCTTGTATCCCTCATGAATACGGCTCTCATTATATCCCTATTAAAGATTTGAGGTATCCTATCAAAAAAGTCGAAGAACATGCAGCGAAGATAAAGTTTCCTTTAATTTTTGTTGAAATCCCGTTTTGTGTTTTCGGGGAAAGTAAGAGTAGAATTGACAATAAGTGTGGACCGCCCAATCTTGGAAAACATTGTCAGCCAACGGAAAGGTATAAAACTCACATAAAAGACATGCCTTCTTATAGGCTTAAGAAAAAGGCGCCTATGTGTGATGATTGTAAGGCATTTTATATTTGTGACGGTTTTTTTGTTAAGGACATAGATAAGTTTGGAACTGGAGACCTTAAACCTGTATAATCTCAGAAAACAGAGAAAACTTTCTATAAATAGGACATGGCTGTTAAAGGAGCTCTGATTTGGAAATACTCAATTCTTTAGGCGTTCTTATGGGCGGGTCTTGGGCCTCAGGGATCAATCTCTATTTGACGACGGCCGGATTAGGAATTGCGCACCGGATGGGGTGGGTGACCCTTCCCGGGAACATGGAGTTCCTGGCGAATCCTCTGGTGATCGGGGTCGCGCTTCTCTTATACGCGGTTGAGTTCTTTGCTGATAAAATCCCCTATGTCGATTCTGTCTGGGATAGCGTTCACACGTTCATTCGCCCGGCGGGCGGCATGGCTTTAGGTTATATGGCGATGGCGGATGTCGGCCCGGCCGTGCAATATCCGGTCGCGCTTTTGACCGGCTCGATCGCGCTCGACTCTCACCTGACCAAAGCGACTTCGCGCGCTGCGATCAATACGTCGCCGGAGCCGATCAGCAATTCTGTGGCGAGCGTCACCGAAGATATCGGAGTTTTGGGCGCGTTGTATTTGATCATCAAACATCCTGTGATCGCCAGTGTCCTGGTCATCTTATTCATCCTATTTTCTATTTGGTTCTTGAAGAAGATGTTCCGGTTCTTAAAGAAGGTCCTGGGGAAAGGCGAAGCGCCACCAACGGAAATCAAAAAAAAAGATTCTTAAACAGCAAGAAACGGAGTTTTTATGAATACATCACACGCGGGATTTTATCATCTTGGACTTGCCCCGGACATGCTGAAAGTCCTGGACAAACTGAAATTTGTTGTTCCGACGCCTATTCAGTACAAAGCGATTCCCATTGCGCTGGAGGGCAAGGATATCATGGGTGTTGCCCAGACGGGAACTGGCAAGACGCTGGCCTTCGGCATCCCGACTATTCAGCGCTTAGCCGCCGAGGGCGGTCAGGCCCTGATCCTGGTACCGACGCGCGAATTAGCGCTACAGGTCGACGAGGCCCTCGAACCTTTATTAAGGGCCTTTGAGATGACCAGCGCGGTGTTGATCGGCGGGATCAAAATGCACGGGCAGCTTATGGACCTCAAGCGTAACCCCAGCATGATCATCGCCACGCCGGGGAGGATGAATGATCATATTTACCAGGGCACGCTCGGACTGGGCGACGTGTCCGTCGTCATTCTCGACGAGGCCGACCGCATGCTGGACATGGGCTTTGAACCGCAGATCAGAAGCATCCTGCGCTGCGTGACCAATAAAGAACAGACGATGCTTTTTTCCGCCACTATGCCGCCGGATATTTTGAAGCTCGCGACCAAGTATATGGAATTGCCGCTGACCATCGAGATCGCGCCTTCCGGAACGACCGTCGAAGATGTCTCGCAGGAACTTTTTATCGTTCAGGAAAGGCTCAAGAACGAGGTCTTAAAGATGCTCTTGCAAAAGTACCATGGCACGGTGCTGGTTTTTATCCGTACCAAGATGAAGGCCGCGCGCGTGACCCGCAACATTCGCGCGATGGGCGCTAAGGTCGCCGAGATCCATTCGGACCGTTCGATGAGCCAGCGCACCCAGGCGATGGAAGGCTTTAAGCGCGGGCGTTACCGCGTGCTGGTGGCCACTGATATCGCTGCCCGCGGCATCGACGTCAGCATGATCGAGCTTGTTGTCAATTACGACATTCCCGACGACACCGAGAACTACGTCCACCGCATCGGGCGCACCGGCCGCGCCGGGAAAGAGGGCCACGCGGTCACATTCGCGACGCCGACCCAAAGCCACGACATCCAAAAGATCGAAAATATGATCAAGATGACTTTGCCGCGCTCCCGGCATCCGAAATTTGCCAACGCGGGCTTTGTCGAGGGCGGCGAAAAACCCGAAAAGCGGCCCAGCCGCGGGCGCCGTCGGCCCAGCAAGCCCAAGGCCAAGGGGCAAGGATCCGGACCGAAATCAAAAACGACCGCAGAGCCCGTTCGCGCGTACAATCGTAACGCCGGCCATTCCGGCCGCCGCCGCAAAAAGAAGTAACTCGACCGCTCGCCTGTCGTCGAAAAAGGTGTTTACAAATGCCCTAAAATTGTGTAAACTCCAAGACTTCATTCAGTCGCAAATCCTGATCTATTAATGCAAGGACGCCATTATGATCGCAGCTAACGGCCTGTCCCTTCAATACGGGCAGCGCAAACTTTTTTCAAAGGCTAATATCGTCTTCTCGGAAGGGAATTGTTACGGCCTGATCGGGGCCAATGGTTCCGGTAAGTCCACGTTCCTGAAGATCCTTTCCGGAGAGATCGACCCGACGGCAGGTTCTGTGAGTGTCACCCCGGGCAAGCGCATTTCTGTTTTGCAGCAGGACCAATTTGCCTTTGATGCCTACACGGCCTTGAATGCCGTGATCATGGGGCATACGCATCTTTATGATGTGATGACCGAGAAGGATGCGCTTTATGCCAAGCCGGATTTCTCCGACGAGGACGGCATCCGCGCCTCCGAGCTTGAAGGCGAGTTTGGCGAGATGGAGGGATGGAATGCCGAATCCGATGCGGCCAGGCTTCTAAGCGACCTTGGCGTCCGTGAAGAATTGCATGAGATGCAGATGAGCCAGCTTGAGGCCGGCGACAAGGTGCGCGTCCTGCTGGCGCGGGCCTTATTCGGGAACCCGGATATTCTGCTTTTGGACGAGCCCACCAACCATCTCGACGTCGAAACGTGCATGTATCTTGAAGATTTCTTGTGCGATTTTAATAATACCGCCATCGTGGTCTCTCATGACCGGCATTTCCTTAATAAGGTCTGCACACACATTGCCGATATCGATTTCGGCAAGGTTCAGCTTTATAGCGGGAATTACAGGTTCTGGTCCGAATCCAGCCAGCTTGCCTTAAAGCAAAGGTCCGAATCCAATAAGAGGATCGGGGAAAAACGCAAGGAGTTGCAGGATTTTATCGCGCGCTTCAGCGCCAATGCCTCAAAATCCCGACAGGCCACAAGCCGCAAAAAGATCCTCGAGAAACTGACGATCGAGGATTTTAAACCATCTTCGAGAAAGTATCCCTATATCAATTTTGAGCAGGAGAAAGAAGCGGGCAATGATCTGCTTCATATCGACAGATTGTCGAAATCTATAGACGGGCAGGTGATGTTCAAGGACCTGACCATTACCGTCGAGAAGGGAGACAAGATCGCGTTCTTAGGATCCAATGACCTTATTAAGACGGCGCTGTTTCAGGTGCTGATGGCAGAGACCGTGCCGGATGCCGGGGCGTTTAAGTGGGGAGCATCCACGATACAGGCTTATTATCCGAAGGATAATGCGAAATACTTTGAACGCGACCTGGCGGTGATGGACTGGCTTCGCCAGTACACGAAGAACACGGACCAGGATTTTGTGCGCGGATTTTTAGGGCGCATGCTGTTCTCCGGCGAGGAATCGCTGAAGTCCGTGGCGGTCCTCTCCGGGGGCGAGCGCGTGCGCTGCATGCTCTCGCGCATGATGCTGGCCCAGGGCAATGTCCTGATCCTGGATGAGCCCACCAATCACCTTGACCTCGAATCGATCACGGTCTTAAACCGCGGCCTTGAGAATTTCCGCGGGACGATCCTGTTTTCTTCCCACGATCATCAGCTGATCCAGACCGTGGCCAACCGCATTATTGAGATCACGCCCGATGGGTTCATCGATCGCGTCGATACTACTTTCGACGAGTACCTCGACTTCCGCGGCCATAAGGCGGTCCTTTATTAGCAGGGGACGGGGGCATAGGCTGCACCCACCCCTTTTCTACTTTCTAATCTCGTAAACTCAAGTACAGCAAACAGAAAAGACACAGAAAAGACTCCCAGCCCTTATTATTTGATAGACTTAACCGTCATGAAAAAGCCAAAGAACTATGTTACGGACGAGAAGGCCGAGCATCATGCCGAGATCCTTGCGAACCGCTTGAAGAACCGTTACCGGTATTTAGCGCGCCGTTTCCGTCGGGCGAATATCGACGTGTTCCGTCTTTATGACCGCGATATTCCCGAGGTACGCGCGGTCGTCGATTGGTATCAAGGACATCTTGTGGTCGGTGAATATATCCGGCTTCAAACAGGGCCTA
>JAGLMJ010000036.1 GCA_023140095.1 Candidatus Omnitrophota bacterium
GCCTGAGTGTTTCACTGAAGGTCTTCCTCGCAAAAGTTCTGGAGACCTGCCGTAAGCAAGAGTTGGCCAACCACGGGGAGGGATTTTGGTCGGATCACTGGACGTATAATCTCGACATGATCGAAAGTTACCTCGCTGTTTATCCCGAAACCCTCGGCGACCTGCTTCTTAAACAGAAGATCTTCCATTTCTTTCATAATACCCATTACGTGCTGCCGCGCGACCGTCGGTATATTCTCACCGACCGCGGGGTGCGCCAATACGGGTCGGTTGCCAATAACGGAAGCGGGACCGACGGGAATTTGCTTAGAACAAAGAGCGGTCACGGCGACGTTTATGTGACGAACCTTGTGTGCAAACTCCTGTGCCTGATCGCCAATAAGGTCGCGTCGCTCGACCCGAGCGGCATCGGCGTCGAGATGGAGGCGGATAAACCGAATTGGTACGACGCGTTAAACGGCCTGCCGGGACTTTTAGGGTCGTCCGTTTCCGAAACCTTCGAGCTTAAACGCTTGGGCGCCTTTTTATCGGAGGCCCTTGCGAAGGTCAGGATCAAGGATAATGCGACGGTCCCGATCTTTGAGGAATTAGCCAACTTCATTTCCGGGCTCACGCATGTTCTGGCGTTCGAGTCCGATACGCTGGGCTATTGGAAGAAATCCAACGACCTGAAAGAACATTACCGCGCCTATGTCCGTCAGGGGATCGAAGGCAATGAGATCGACATTCCCGTTTCCGAGATCAGGCATTTCCTTGATCTCATCGCGGCCCGGACGGACAAGGGAATCCGTGCGGCGAAGAATAGCAAGGGGTATCTGGCGACGTACTTTTATCACGACGTGGTGAAGTATGAATCACTGGAGAAGCATGACAGGGAAGACGGCGACGTGTTCGTCCGGCCCCTGAAGTTCAGGAAGCATGTGCTTCCGCTGTTCCTCGAGGGTTACGTCCACGCGCTGCGTGTCGAGAAGAATCATGCGAATGCGAAGAAATTGTACAACCAAGTCCGGAAAAGCGACCTGTTCGATAAGAAACTAAAAATGTATAAGGTCAATGCCGACCTTTCCGGCGAATCCGAAGAGATCGGGCGCACGCGCATTTTCCCGGCGGGGTGGCTTGAGAATGAGTCGATCTGGCTTCACATGGAGTACAAATTTATCCTTGAGCTCCTGCGCGGGGAGATGTACGAAGAGTTTTACACGAACCTTCATGCCGCGCTCGTTCCGTTCCTGAAACCGGAAGAATACGGGCGCAGCGTGCTTGAGAACTGCTCGTTTCTTGTCAGCAGCGCCCACGAGGATAAGGCCTTGCACGGACAAGGGTTCATCGCTCGCTTGTCGGGAAGTACGGCCGAGTTCATGCATATCTGGCTTTTGATGAACATCGGGAAGGACCCGTTTGCCGTGAGCGCAAAAGGCGCACTGACGCTGACCTTCAAGCCGGCCTTAGCCGGAGCATTATTCACGAAGAAGGAAAGTACCGTCGTCTATCGTGACGCCAAAGATAACCGTAAGAGTGTCAAACTCCCCAAAAATTCTTATACCTTCAACCTGTTCGGGACGACACTTGTTGTCTACCACAATCCCCGCCGCCGCAATACCTTCGGCGCCAACAAACCTTCGATTAAAGAAATGCGTTTCACCTATCCCGGTAAAGGAAAGCCCGTTGTTATTTCCGCGCGCTTTGTCTCCGGGGCCCATGCCCGCGATATTCGCGACGGCAAAGTCGAACGCGTCGATGTTTTCTTTGGGTAAATGCAATGAAAATGAAAAAAAGAGCAATGATCGTCGCGAAGGTCCATTTCGCCATATCGGTCACTGTTTTTTTGATCGCGACCGTTTTAATGGCCAAAGGCATACTGAGTTATCCGGAGCACGTTCACCCGCCGCTGTTTGTTGTTTTTCAGAGGATCATGAACTTTCCGTTCGTCCTACTCGTTTCCTATGCGTTGCTTTTAGCCATCAAAACTTTCCAACTAAAAATCGGCATGTATATCGTATTTGCCGTCATTGTCGCAAGCATATCGTTCAATAGTTTTTTCTGGGGATTTTGCATCGATAAGATGGTCTGTTTTATTCGCAAGGAAAAAATCTAGGATACACCTATTCACCGGACGCGATCCCGCCTGTTATCAAACATATCCACGATAAGTTTGATTCATACTTTTACTATTGACAGGAATGGTGCATATTATAAAATTAATACAATATTAATACTAATAGCGGTTTGCGACTGCATCGCTTAACCATTCCGGAGGTAGAGGATCATGACAAATCAGGATATTACACTTATTAATGAAAAGGTCAAAAAGGAAAGCGGGTTCATCGAAGGCATTCTTCTTGAAATGCAAAAAGTCATTGTCGGCCAGAGATATCTTCTCGACCGGCTGATGGTCGGGCTTTTGGCGAACGGCCATATTCTTCTCGAAGGGGTTCCCGGACTTGCTAAGACCATGGCGGTCAAGACACTTTCCTCAACGATTCAAGCAAAATTCCAGCGCATACAATTTACGCCGGATATGCTGCCAGCCGACCTGACCGGAACGCTCATCTATGATCAACGCACGGGAGATTTTAGGGTCAAAACCGGCCCCATTTTTGCTAATATTATTTTAGCGGATGAGATCAACCGCGCGCCGGCCAAAGTGCAAAGCGCGCTCTTAGAGGCCATGCAGGAGCGTCAGGTCACGATCGGTGAAGAGACACTGTCGCTTGAAGATCCTTTTCTTGTTTTGGCAACGCAAAATCCGATCGAGCAGGAAGGGACCTATCCTTTGCCTGAGGCCCAGGTCGACCGCTTTATGCTCAAGGTCAAGATCGATTATCCGAGCAAGGAGGAGGAATACCAGATCTTAAAGAGAATGTCCTTTATCAATAAGCAGTTTGATGTCCGTGAAATTATTACTGCCAAAGACCTTCTTAATGCGCGAAGGGTTGTCGATGAAGTTTATATTGATGAAAAGATCGAACACTATATTGTGGATATTGTGGATGCGACGCGCCAGCCTCAGAATTATCAATTGCCGAATCTAAAAGGCCTTATACAATTCGGGGCTTCTCCGCGGGCCACGATCTATTTAACCGTTGCCGCCAAGGCCTATGCGTTCCTGCAGGGACGGGGATATGTCACGCCGCAGGATATCAAGTCGATCGGCATGGATGTCTTGCGTCACCGCGTGATCGTTAGTTACGAGGCGGAAGCCGAAGAAAAGACTTCAGAAGATATTATCCAAACGATCTTTGATGAGATCGAAGTGCCATGATCCCAAAAGAACTTTTCCAAAAAGTCAGGCGCATTGAGATTACCACCTCAAGGCTTGTTTCCGATGTCTTTGCCGGACAGTATCACAGCGTCTTCAAAGGCCAGGGGATCGAGTTTGACGAGGTGCGTGAATACCAGCCCGGCGATGACGTCCGGACCATCGACTGGAACGTGACGGCGCGCACCGGCAAGCCGCATATCAAGAAATTCGTCGAGGAGCGCGAATTAACGGTCATGATCTTGGTGGATGTTTCATTATCCTGCCGCTTCGCTTCCGTCAATATGCTTAAAAGCCAATTAGCCGCCGAGGTTGCGGCGATCTTGGCCTTCTCGGCCATCCGAAATAATGATAAAGTCGGCCTGATCATCTTTACCGACGGGATTGAGAAATTCATTCCCCCGCGCAAAGGCCTGCGCCATGTCCTGCACGTGATCCGTGAAGTCCTTTACTTCGAGCCGAAGGGGCGCTCGACGGATATCACGAATGCCTTAGAATATTTAAACAAAGTGACGACGCGCAAATCGATCGTGTTCTTGATCTCGGATTTCTTTGCGTCCGGCACAATATTATCGGCGGCGCAAGGCGGCCAGAATTACAGGGAAGAGCTCAATGGCTCGCAAGAGACACTGAAGAAGTCGCTGGCGATCGCTAATAAACGGCATGATGTGATCGCGATCACCTTGAACGATCCCCGGGAGATGCAGCTGTCCGATTGCGGGATCATTACTCTCGAAGATGCCGAGACGGGCGGGATCGTGTTGATCGATTCGACGGATGCTGCGCTGCGCCGGCAGTATTATCAAAACAATACCGAACGTTTGAAACAGCGCGAGCGGCTTTTCCGGTCCGTCGGCACCGATTATATCGACATTTCAACCGATGTTCCTTATACCGATGCGATCGTCAAATTCTTTGCCAAGCGCCGCCGACGGAAACGTTAATGATGAAACAAAAATTATTCCTAGCCAATTATATGGTCTTTTTTACCTCTGCCGCCTTTGCCGCAGACAATGCAGTTGTTGCCGATGAGGGCTTGCGTGACGTCAGGGCGCCGGTTTATTTTCCGGCGAATTATTTTTTTCTGCTGGGTATTCTTTTTCTCGTACTGATTGTCGGGCTGGTTGTTTTTATTTGCCTGAAACGGAAACGAAAGGATACAGTCGAAGAATTGCCTGTCGATACTCGATCGCCATGGGAAAATGCTTATGAACAATTGGCTCAATTGGCCAAAAGTTCTTACATAGATGAAGGACGTTTTAAAGAATATTATTCCGAGCTCTCGGGTATTATTCGATATTATTTCGAGAACCGGTTTAAGATCCGGGCTCCGGAAATGACGACCGAAGAATTTCTATGGTCACTCGAGAGATCGAGAGATTTAAAGACTGACCATAAGGAAACACTCAAAAAATTTATGGCATCCTGCGACATTATCAAATTCGCCAAGCATATTCCACGCGTTGAGGAAGCGGAAGAAAGTTTTCAGTTCGCCCGGCAACTCATTGAGGAAACAAAGATCAAAGATGATATTTAAAAACCCCTGGATCATTTTAATTATCCCATTGGTACTGGCGCTTATTATTTTTCTTAAGAAGCGGCAGCGGGCAATAAGTTTCCGGTTTTCTTCCACCGGGATCGTGTCTGAGCTTAAGGCTACATGGAAAGTGCGGTTCCATCAGATTCCCTACATATTGCGCCTTCTGGCGGTTATCTTATTTTTGATCGCGCTTGCCGGCCCGCGTTCGGTACTGGAAGAGACCGTGCATAAGTCAGAAGGTATTGATATTGTCTTAGCCATTGATTCTTCCGGCAGCATGGCGGCTGAAGACTTTGTTATGAAGGGCAAGAGGTACAATCGTTTAGATATTGTCAAAACCGTTGTGCAAGAGTTCGTTCGCGAGAGAAAAAAAGACCGTCTGGGATTAGTCGCGTTTGCCCGTCTGGCCTATACGGTCAGCCCCTTAACGACGGACCACTTGTGGCTTCTGACAAATTTGGACCGCGTTGAACTTGGATTAATTCAAGACGGTACGGCGGTGGGATCGGCGATCGTTTCCTCGGTCGCGCGATTGAAGAACAGTGATGCGAAGAGCAAGGTCATTATTTTATTGACCGATGGCGTCAATAATGCCGGAAAAATGAACCCGGTCGAAGCTGCTCGTGTTGCCGAGGCCTTTGGCATTAAGATCTATACGATCGGGGCCGGAACAAAGGGGCGAGTGCCTTTTCCCGCAAGGGATCCTTGGGGAAGAAAGGTCTATCAGAAGGTTGTTATTGAGCTCGATGAAGAAATGCTTCAGGAAGTTGCTGATATAACGGGTGGAAAATATTTTCGCGCGACGGATGCCGAATCATTGCGCGATGTTTATAAAGAGATCGATGCTTTGGAGAAGATCAAGATCGAAGAGTATGGATATAAGGAATATAAAGAGCTCTTCGGTTATTTTCTCATCGCGGCTTTAATGATCCTTTTTTGGGAAGTGGTTTTAGCGAATACTATTTTTTTAAGGGTTCCTTGACCTTATGCATTTTGCGCAATTAAACATGTTTGTGTGGTTATGGGCGGTGATCGGCCTTGTGATGTTTTTGGTTTGGGCTAAGAAACATCATAAGAAAGCGGTTGAGCTCTTTACACAAGAACACCTCGTTAAAGATATCGTGTTTTGCTTTGATCCTAAAAAGGCCATATTGAAAAACGTTTTTCTTGTGGCTGTCTTTATCTTTAGTGTTCTGGCATTGACCCGACCTCAATGGGGGTTTCAATGGCAGGAAGTCAAGCGGCAGGGTATTGATATCCTGGTTGTTATTGATACCTCTAAGAGCATGCTCACGCAGGATGTCAAACCTAATCGTCTGGAGCGTACAAAGTTTGCCGTTTTCGATCTTCTTAAGAAACTCAAAGGCGACCGCATTGGCCTTATTGCGTTTTCCGGCGAGTCTTTCTTGATCTGTCCCCTGACGGTTGATTATGGCGGCTTCCAGGTAAGCCTGAAAGACTTAAGCGTTGATACGGTTCCGCGCGGAGGGACGAATATTGCCAAGGCGGTCCAGGAAGCCATAAAAGATTATGACAAGACCTCCAGCAAGCACAAGGCGATCATCATTATTACAGATGGAGATGACCTGGAAGGAGACCCTATTGCAGCGGCGAAAAAGGCGATGGAAAAAGGAATAAAAGTTTATTGTGTCGGTATCGGGAACGATGAAGGGGAATTGATCCAGATCAAGGGGGAAGGAGGAAGAAATACCTTTTTAAAGGACAGTAACGGGAACTTTGTTAAATCGCGGCTCAATGAGAGGCTGCTTAAGCAGATCGCCCTTATTACCGGCGGCATTTATATAAAGGCCAGCGGCAGCAAGTTTGGATTGGACTTGATCTATGACCGTGAATTGTCGAAACTTGAAAAAAGAGAGATCGAAGCGAAAATGGAAAAGAAATACTTTGAACGTTTTCAATTCCCATTAAGTATCGCTTTGCTATTACTGGTGATCGAAACATGTTTAACGACGCGAAAAAAACAACTTTTCGACAAGAAATCTTCGTAAGCTTTCTTTGCGTTCTGATCCATTGCGGCGCGGCGCAAGCGGCTTCGCCCAAACGGGATATAAGGGAAGGCAACCGCCATTACAGAGACGGCGACTATGCGGCTTCCCGTGAGAAATATACGGAAGCTTTAGAAAAGGCTCCGGAATCCGATATCGTGAATTTTAATCTAGGGACAGCTCTGTATAAGGAAGAGGACTATGAAAAGGCGGCCGACCATCTTCAAAAAGTTCTTTTAAGCGAAGATGATGAATTAAAGAGAAGCGCTCATTATAATCTGGGCAATGCGTTATATCGGTCCGGGATGATGTATGTGCAAGAGGATATCGGCCTTGCGGTATCTTCTCTGGAGAATTCACTCGGTCAGTACGAACGGGCTTTATCTATCGATAAAGGCGATAAAGACGCTAAACATAATTATGAATATGTTCAAAAGGAATTGATACGGCTAAAAGAAAAACAGAAACAGCAGCAAGAGCAAAACCAAAAACAATGCGATTTGCCAAGAGATAAGAAAGACCAACAGCAAGAAGGTCAGCAACAGGAACAGCAACAGGAACAACAGCAAGAACAGCAAGGTGAAAGCGGTGAAGAGGAGCAACAATCGCAACAAGGACAGGATCAACAAGAGCAGCAGGAGCAGCAGGAATCAGGCCAAGCGAGTGGACAAGAAGGTCAGGAAGATTATAATAAACAGAATGAAGCTGGCGCAGAGCCGCAAAATGCCGAGGAGTTGACGCCGAAAGAAGCCCAGATGCTTCTTGAAAGCTATCAACAGGCTGAAGAGCCGCAGAGTTTGCTTAATATTCTTATGAAATCAAGGGATGCCCGTCCGGTTTTGAAGGATTGGTAATGTTAGACATATGACCATTCGTTTTAAAACTTTTGTTATTACTTTTATCCTGTTGTTTTCGATTGTTCCGTATGTGTTTGCCCAGGGCATTAGCATTGAGGTCGAGTTAACGTCAAAAAAGATCACTTTAGGTTCATCGTCGCAGTTAACAATCACCGTGAATGGCAGCAATGATGTTGGCCGGATCCAGTTGCCTAAGATTGATGGGTTTGATGTCCAATATGTAGGGCCGTCAACGCGTGTTTCCATTATTAACGGTCAATATTCAAGTTCTAAGGCGTTTACGTATTCTTTGTTCCCGCTTAAAGAGGGGCAGTTTGAAATTCCGACTTTTAACATAGTGGTTTCCGGTAAAACATATCAAGTTGAGCCCATACCGATCGAAGTTGTTGGTTCGAGTGAAGGATTAACACCGGTGTCACAGGCACAAGTCAGGCTCGAGGACAAGATCTTTCTTGTCCTGGAGGCTCCCAAACGGGAGGTTTACCTTAATGAGCGTCTTGCCATAAAAGTTTTGTTATTTGTTTCCGGTTTTTCTGTTAACGATGTTCAATATCCTGAATTTGATCATGTTGGATTTTCTATCGGCGAATATGAGAAGCCGAAACAATATCAGCAAATTGTAAGCGGGATCCGTTATAACGTGGTGGAGTTTAGCACGGAAATTTATCCGACACGGACAGGAGAGTTAAGTTTTGGTCCGGCTAGAACGGGTTGCAATATACTCGTTGAGAGGTCAAATGGGTCGGCACGTTCTCGCGGCCGAAACAGCATATTCGATGATGATTTTTTTAATTCGTTCTTTAGCCGTCATGAAAAGCGGCCGATTAAATTGGAGTCTGAAGGGGCGATGATCAATGTTTTACCGTTTCCTGAGCAAGGCAAGCCGGAAGATTTCTCCGGAGTTGTCGGGCAATTTGATTTCAATGTTTCGGTGAGCCCCACTAAGATCAAAGAAGGCGATCCGATCACTTTTAGAATGACGGTTTTAGGCAAAGGAAATCTAACGGCCATACAGATGCCGTCTTTGTCGCCGGAAGCGAATTTCAAGCTTTATGACCCGCAGGTTTTTGAAAAGGGGAATATAAAAAAGACGGAGCAGGTGATCATTCCCCGTTCGCAAGAGATCACAGAGGTCCCGCAAATCCGATTTTCCTATTTTGATCCGGAATTAAAAAAATATCGGACGATTAAAAAGGGCCCGTTCCCTATTACAGTGACGAAATTAGAAAAAGGGGAAGAATTCAAAGTTGTTGGATTAGAAGGGGAGATCAGGATCGTCGAGCCGGAAACTTTTGGGAAAGATATCATCTTTATTAAAACGAGGCCTGGAAAACTGCAGGTCGCAGGAGAAGCGGTTTATAAGAACGGTTTATTGTATATTGTCGTTTTTATCCTTGCGATTTTATGGCTAGGCGGATTTGTCTATTATAAACGTACCTACCGGATCAAGACAGATAGTGTCTATGCCCGCCGCTTGCAGGCGCCGCGGCAGGCGAAACAGGGGCTCGCGCAGGCGAAAAAACTGATTGCCGTACGCAAGGGCGAAGGATTTTACGACACGGTCTTTAAAACGCTGCAGCAATATTTAGGGAACAAGCTGCACCTCTCCTCAGGGGCCGTGACATTTGAAACAGTTCGAGAACATTTAAGCGCGAATAACATTGAACAAAAAGTGATCGATGATATCAAATTGGCTTACGAGGAATGCGATATGATCCGCTATGCCTCGGCAGATGTGAGCCGGGAAAATATGAACGCGAGTTATCAGCGCTTAGCGCAGGCCATTGACCACTTGGAGCGGTTCTTAAAATGAGAAACTTTAAATTCCTATTGTTTTTGACGTGCCTATTCGTTTTTACGACGGTCAATGGTTTTGCCCAAATAACGAAAAGAGAGGCTTTATCCAAGTTTGTTTCGGCGGGCATGGCCTATAAAGACGGGCAATATGATGAAGCGATCACGAAGTACAATGAGATTATTGAAGGCGGACGGGAAAGCGGCGCGGTTTATTACAATCTTGGCAATAGTTATTTCCGGAAAGATGATCCCGGAAGAGCGATGCTGAACTATGGGCGCGCGAAGCGTTTGATCCCGCGTGACAGCGACCTGAACTTTAATAGCCGTTATGTATCCTCCCGGGTCGACGGGTATCGTAACGGCGAGAAGATGAGTTTTCTGGATAGGACCATGAAAAGCTATATCGAATTTTATACAATAGACGAAATGGTGATGATCATCATAGGAACTATTTTTGTTATCGGGATCGTTGTTCTTTTATCTCTTTATTTGAATTGGCCGAGATCTTTTGGGCAGACAACGGTGGCGCTGTTGGCGCTGATCGCGGTGGTCTACACGATAGGGCTTGTTTGGAAGGTTCAACATGCTCGCGACTTAGCTGTTGTTGTGACCGCGGCGGAATCTTATTTCGAGCCGCAGGCTGATTCAACCGTGCATTTCAAATTGCCTGAAGGGACAAAGGCCAGGATTCTAAGGTTGGAAGGGGCCTGGGCCAAAGTCCGACGCTCAGACGGGAAAGTTGGTTGGGTTTCTCGGGATGCATTAGAGAGAATAGAATAAGTTGCAAAACAACATTTGATGAGAAATCGGAATTTCATGAACATATGGACGCGTAGTAATATCTTTATGGCCGGATGCATTGTTTTCTTTACAGTGTTCGGTGTGCAGGCTGTCGAGAAATACAGGTTCGACCGTTCCGCCGGGGCAATACAATTTTCCCGGCTTTCATTGAGCGATAAACTGGTGTCATGGAATAGGCATGCATATACCTTTGCGGTGTACTGTCGACGGATCCTTAACGGCAGATATCAAGGAATACTTGTTACTGACCTGGAAACTAACGGGAAAGACATGCTCTTGCACAGAAAGCTGAGTTTTTTTCTGTATCCGGTTGTGCATATTCGCGGAAATAAAAAAAAGGCGGACTGTATGGTCGTGTTCATGAAGAATAATCCAATGGAATCGGTCCCGGATGATTTTGAGGTCGTGGGTGTTTATAGTGAAAACAGTTTGATCGCTTTAAGAAAGAATTAAGACATGAATGTGCTTGCCATACGACTTTTAAACAGCTACTTTGTTCCCTTAATTTTGGGAATGTCGGTTGTTTTATATTTATTTCGAAGGAAACCGTTATCGTTATTTCTAATGTTAGCGTTGTCGTGGGGCGTGGGATTGGGCCTCTTAGCACAGTACATGCTCATTTTAACCATGATCGGGATCC
>JAGLMJ010000037.1 GCA_023140095.1 Candidatus Omnitrophota bacterium
AAATTTTGATTAAGAACCAGTATAATTGTTGTCAATAAGGAAAGTGATAAGATGGAAAATTCGATCAGTATCAACGTCTCGCCCTTGCAAGCGATGTTTGCTTTAGCCTTTCAGATCTGGATTGTTGTTTTTCCCATTATCTTGATCCGTAAATTAAATTATTTGACTGACTTGATTGTCTCGCAGAGATCTTATGCGAACGAAACGGAAGATTCCGGGTCCGTCTAGGTTGAAACCTTCGCACTTGAATAAAAGTTCCCGCAATTCCTTACCGTCGAGAGCACATGTTTCCAAACATCCGGTCACGGTATTATATGAGGATGATCATTACATTGTTTTCGATAAACCGTCGGGTCTTTTAGTCATTCCGACGCCAAAGAATGAGCAAAGGACGCTGGTCAATATTGTTAATCAACAATATTCACAGTGTGAACAAACTTGGAAACTGCATCCTTGCCATCGGATCGATAAGGAGACCTCGGGGGCCATTATTTTCGCTAAGGGCAAACGTGCCCAGCGGCTCATGATGGACCTCTTTAAGGAGCGGGCGGTCACAAAAAAATATATCGCTTTTGTGCACGGGAAATTGTCTAAAGGGCGCGGCGAATTTCGCAAGTCGATCAAAAAGACCTTTCAAAAGGGGATCGAACAAAAACAGGCAGGCGTTGCGGCCATTACACGCTATCAAGTCCTTGAGGTTAAGAAGCAGTTCAGTATTGTTGAGGTCCAGCCGGTAACCGGACGGACCAATCAAATACGCATTCATTTTTCTCAGGCGGGGCATCCGCTTCTCGGGGATCGGAAATTTTCATTTGCCCGGGATTACGCGTTAAAATTCCGGCGCACCGCGCTTCATGCGGCTTCGGTGGAGTGGATACATCCCGATCGTCATAAAAAAGTAAGCGTTCAATCAAACTTGCCGAAGGATATGGCAGAGTTTATTTCTCAACATTAAAGGAGGCAACATTGCAAGAAACTGAAGTTAAAGGAAGGTCGCTTAATGAATTAGCCCAACTTTGT
This sequence comes from Candidatus Omnitrophota bacterium, assembly GCA_023140095.1. The sequence continues at coordinate 1,021 of JAGLMJ010000037.1, forward strand.
CACAGTATTGCCGTTGAAAAAGGGTTTTGGGATGAAGAGCGCAATATCGGGGAAGCGCTTATGTTGATCGTTACGGAACTGGCAGAAGCCATGGAGGCCTACCGGCATCAGGATGATGCCCATTTTAAAGAGGAACTGGCGGATACTTTTATCCGTTTATTAGACCTATGCGGCGGATTAAATATTGACATGGAAGAAGAGATCTATACAAAATCGATACACAATAAAAAAAGGCCTTATAAACACGGAAAGATCTGTTAGAGGGACTATTATGAAAAAGATTTTATTGGTTCTTTTGCTTTTGAGTTTTGCCGGTTGCGTGAGTATCACCATTCCTAACTATATTCAAGACAAAAATCCCTACGAAAAGATTTTTTATGCGCCATTCGATGAAGTTCGAGACGCTATAGCAAAAACATTTGAAGCTTCCGGCTGGACGATCGAGAAAGAATCTGAGCCGGCTCTTTTTGAGCGGGAAAGGGACTTAGAAGGCGGCGATGAGCAAACATTGATCTTTACCGATGTTCGTCAAATTTCCTTTTTTGTCGGGTCGCGCTATATCAGGGTCAACGCGTATGTGCACGGGATGGCGAATAATGAAACGGAAGTCGAGATCCGTTATTTAACAGTGACGTCCATAATGTTCAAAGAATTTTATGGATATAAAAACGACCGGGCCGTTGAACATATTTTCAGTAAGATTGAAGAAAATTTGAATTTCTGAAAGCTTACAGAGATCCACGGGCATATGACCTGTCCCCCTCATTCTGATATTCAGGCGGCACATTATTAATCATTATTCATACACCGTTACACAATCTTTTATATTATATTTACTCTTTACTTAGTGATGTTATAAATAAATTATTGAATACTCCAAAGAATAAATATTCGACGAGTATTGTTGTTAATGTGATGCTGTATAAATACATACTCGGTATATTAAATGTTAGATGAGAAATAATTATGAATTTAAAAAATAAAAAAGCTATCAATATATATTTTATTGTCATAATAGCAATTTTTATTTTTATTTCGTTTGTGCATATATGGACAGCTTTAGAAATTGGGAAAATAGCTGGTTTAACGTTTAAACAAATTATTTCATTACATAAAATTGCTGAAATAGATCGAATATATAAAGGCTATGAAGTTTTAATCATACAGCGTTTAGGTGGCGGAGTATTATATTTTTTGCTTGGCATTTTTGTTGTAACCCAATTTTGTATAGGAAAAATCGTCGAACACAGGGAAACCAAAAAAATATTGAAAAATAAGAACATCTAACAAGAGCAATCTAGCTGACTCTTCCCGCGCTTCGCTTGGTCGGGGCAGTTGATTTTCGTGTTATGTGTAAAAAAAATGAATACAATTGAAGAAAATGCTTGAAATTGATATTAATTATGTTATATTTTTATTAACAGTGCCCAAGGCTACGTATTCTCATTCAGTTATAGCGAGAATGCCGACCCTTGGGCTTTTTTATTTTCAGGAGGTATATTAAATGAAAAAGACAGCACTTTTAGTTGACGGTGCATTTTTTCTAAAAAGGTACAAAAGTATCAAAAAAATTACACAGTTAGATGCCAAAAAAACTGCAAACGATCTGTGGGAAATGTGTTTGAAACATTTAACGCAAGCCAAGGACGAAAATTATGATTTATATCGTATTTTTTATTATGACTGCCTTCCATACAACAAAAAACAGCATAATCCTATCACTAATAAAGTTATAGATTTTTCAAAAACACCTCAATATAAGTTTCAGATTGATTTTTTTGAAGAACTTAAAAAAAAGAGAAAGGTAGCTGTACGTCTTGGAATATTGGAAGATAGAAAACGGTGGATAATTAAACCCCAAATCGTAAAAAATTTATTAGAAAATAACATAACAATAGATAAACTAAAGGAAGATGATGTTCTATTTGATTTCATACAGAAAAGAGTTGATATAAAAATTGGGCTTGATATAGCTTCAATAGCTTTAAAAAAACAAGTCCAACAAATAATTTTGATATCAGGGGACAGTGATTTTGTACCTGCAGCCAAATTAGCAAGAAGAGAAGGAATTGATTTTATATTAGATCCCATGTGGAATCCTATTAAACCGCATCTTTTTGAGCATATAGATGGATTGATCTCTAAAATTGAACGACCCCAAATTGCAAATAAGAACACATAACAAATCGCTCCAGCGGAATTCCGCATAACTCGGCTTGCAAACTTTGCTTGCATCCTTATTATACGGAATCCGCTGAGTTCGGCATTATGAGAAAATAAAAAATGGATAAAGAATTGATAAAAATTGTAAAAGAGGACCTAGAATTTTTAAAGACCAAATGGAATCAAGATATTGATGATGCCTCATTGAGACAAACAAGCCCAATTTTGAGATCATTGCTAATTGAAGGGAAATTGTTGCAATGTGCTCCGTATTTTAATATTAGTTTGAATGTTATGGCACCCCTTGTTTCAAAACAGTATGAATTAAATAATTTAGATACTATTGTTTTTTTTCAATCTGGCGGCGCCAAATATAAAGGCATGGAAATACAGATGCTTTGTCAAAGGAACGTTGCCCTATCGCTAGATGAAATAAAAAAAACTTATGAAGATCAGAAAGATATTATAGGTAAGAATTATCCCGAAAAACTGTCGAAGTTCCTTAAGCAAACAAGTTTCGTTATTAACTCTATTGCTATAAACAGGGAAGAAGTTATTAAATATGTAGCTAATAAATTGGGCGGGGTACATTATGATTCATCGCGGAAAGTCTCAAATAATATTTCAAATGTAACTTTGGAAGACAAGTATTACCTAATGGATGATGTAAGGAAAAATCATATTACGGCAGATAAAAATTCAATTTACTATGAATTATTAAGCATAGGTCAACGACTTATTAACAGCGGTGATGTGCTAGAATTGCTTAAAAGATGCAACCAAGTTATATAATTTGGCCTATAACACCGGACTGTTCCCACGCGTTGCGTGATACCAGTCGGTGAGTTCAAGTGATAGAACTAAAATAAGGAAACAAAAATGATTGAAATAACTCAAGTTCTCAGAAATGTATATTTGGAACCTTTTAGTATTAGACCTGCTCATATTGAAGAAGTATTACATAATGCCGACATAAAGCAAAGTTTAGAATTTGGAGAACTGGAAATAAATCTGTACATGAGAACGAGTCACAACTCAACGCCTCCAACAACATTAATTGTTTTAGAAAGAATGTTAGAAAATGAGAAAACGGTTGTTGATTCGGCATATAAAATATTTCTTAGCCCATTGGGTCTGAGTTTTGATACAAAACCCTTCGAAGTCTTAAAAATATTAGCTGAACGATTTGGTATAACTCTAAATGTTTTGGGCGCAGAAGGGAAATTTATTGGTAAAAAAACATTGACAATTCCTCCGGGCGTGGATTCCAATCAAATAATACAAATTAAAGAGAGTTGTTCTTTTGCGTCAAGCTTCTACTTTCGTAAAATAAAAGACTCTCTGGAAATAGCATTTGCTTTTGCGCTTAAAACTAGAGAATATAATCATTGGCTAAATAGTCAAAAATAAACTCATAACAAGACAATCCAGCGGACGCTAACGCGCCGCTGATTTTTGTGTTAGAGGAAAATAAAAATATGAAGAAATGGACTAAAGAAACAGCCATATCGCAACTGAAAGCATTTATTGATGAAATATCCTCTTTAAAGGGATTTAAACGCTTAAGTGCGGAACATACTCGTTGGCTAATGGGTACGTTAGGTTTTTTGAAAGAAATATTTGGTCAATCGTCTGAATATTATGTAAGTATTAATTCTTTAACATGGCAACAGACAGGTACTATTATCTTTGGGGGGCCAGGAGATCCTGCTGGCGTAGGGAATCCAGCTGCTGCAATTGAGCGGCGACATCAACAAGCTTACTTAGACCAATTAGATACTGCTAAAGGTGTTTTGATGGCAGGTTTAGATAATCTTGAACGTTCAAAATTAGAAGATGTTTACCAAGAAAAAAATATGCGTTCGGAATCTAGTGCGCTCTTTAAAATTTTAAATATACTTGAAAAAAAATTGCGCAAAGTCATTAGAAATAAGCCGGAGGCAGAAAAGGAAATTCAAGAGGCAATTGAGAATCTTCTAATTGCCACTGATATAAGTTATGTTCGAGAAGGCGAGTCAATTGACTATTCTTCAAAAAAATATATACCTGATTTTACTATATCAAAACTTGATTTAATCATAGAAGTAAAGCTATGTGCTACTAAGCAAAAAGAAAAAGATTTAATCGCAGAGATAAACGATGACATTTTGGCATACCAAACAAAACATGGAAATATAATATTTGTAGTTTACGATTGCGGGTTTATTAGAGACATAGAAAAATTTAGTGCTATATTTGAAAAAAATGAAAATGTAATTGTGCGAGTTGTTAAACATTAAAATTTAAATATAAAAAAGTTATAACACCTATAAGGCCCCGCTTGTCAAGTAGAAAGACTTCCCCTGTGAAGATTATTAATAATCCTTTAGCGTCGTAAAAATGAAATTATTTCATCGTTTCTGTTTTAACTTTATTTCAAATAACCGGTGAAGTCGGCCCCAAAGGGATCTATTTGTACCAAACACCTGGTTTATTGGTGTAAAGAGTTAATTTATGGATAAATTTGTTCTTAAAGCCAAGTTCAAACCGATTACGGAACAAATGGATGCCGTTGATCAATTGGCTGAAGGGATCGCGCTAAAGGAAAAGGCCCAGGTTCTTCTGGGGGTTACGGGCAGCGGGAAGACTTTTACCCTGGCCAATGTGATCGAGAAGATCAATCGTCCGACTTTAGTCATTTCCCACAATAAAACGTTAGCGGCCCAGCTGTATAGCGAATTCAAGGAATTCTTTCCAAATAACGCGGTTGAATATTTCGTCAGTTACTACGATTATTATCAGCCTGAAGCTTATATCCCTCAAACAGATGTTTATATCGAAAAAGACGCCTCGATCAATGACCGCCTAGACCGCTTGCGACTCTCGGCGACGACATCATTGATGTCCCGACGGGATGTGATCATTGTTGCCAGTGTTTCCTGCATTTATAATCTTGGCTCGCCCGAAGATTATAAAGAGTTCCTGCTTTACCTTACGAAGGGGCAGGTCATCGACCGGGATGAGGTATTGGTCAAGCTGATCGATATCCAGTACGAGCGCAATGATTATGAATTCTCGAGGGGAAAGATCCGGGCGCGCGGCGATGTGCTTGAAGTCTATCCGGCGTATCGGCAGGATGCCATTCGCATTGAGTTCTTCGGGGATGAAATTGAACGGATCAGCCAGATCGATCCCGTGACGGGCAACAGAATCGCACAAGTCGAGAAAATAGCGATCTATCCGGCGAAACATTTTATTATTTCCCCGCCGCGTATCGAAGAAGCGATCGGGCTCATTGAACATGAATTAAAGGGGCAATTGGTAAAGCTCAAGGAAAAGGGAAAGCTCGCCGAGGCGCAGAGGCTTGAATCACGGACCCATTACGATATGGAAATGCTTAAAGAAATGGGCTATTGCCACGGGGTCGAGAATTATTCTCAATCCCTTTCCGGAAGGCCGCCGGGAAGCCGCCCGTTCTGTCTTCTGGATTATTTTCCGGATGACTTTTTAACCATTATTGACGAGTCCCATGTGAGTGTTCCCCAGGTTAACGGGATGTATGCGGGCGACAGGGCGCGCAAAGAAACGCTTGTGGAATATGGTTTTCGCCTGCCGTCCTGCTTGGATAACCGTCCTTTGAAATTTAAGGAATTCATGGATATTGTCAGCCAGCGCGTCTATGTTTCCGCTACCCCCGGGCCGTTTGAGCTCAAGGACGGCGCGCGAAAGGTTGTTGAGCAGATCATACGCCCGACGGGGATCGTCGATCCTCTTATCGAAGTCAGGCCGACGGCGGGCCAAGTCGATGATCTTGTCGAAGAGGTCAAGAGGCGCGCGAAAGCCAATGAAAGGGTTTTGATCACGACGCTGACAAAGCGCATGTCCGAGGACCTTTCGCAATATCTCGAAGAACAGGGATTAAAGGTAAAATATCTACACTCCGATATTAAGACGATCGACCGGACAAAGATCCTTAAGGAATTAAGGCAAAAAAAATTCGATTGTCTTGTCGGCGTCAATCTCCTGCGCGAAGGGCTGGACCTTCCGGAAGTGGGCTTGGTAGCGATCCTCGACGCTGATAAACAAGGATTCTTGCGCTCGCAAACGGCATTGATCCAGGTGTCCGGACGCGCGGCCCGCAATATTAACGGGCTTGTTATTATGTACGCGGACAGGGTCAGCGCGGCCATGGAAGCGACGATCAGCGAATGCGACCGGCGCCGCACAATACAGCTGGCCTTTAACGAAGAACACAATATTACGCCGCAGACGGTCAAAAAAGCCATTCGTGAGGGAATTGAGGAATCAGCCGCAGAAGAGGCTCAGGAAACGGTTTACTCGGCGGTTGGGCAAAGTGAGGAAGAATATACGTTCTCGAATGTCATCTCTAAGCTTGAGCGTGAAATGGAATTAGCGGCAAGAAATTTGCAGTTTGAACGCGCGGCTTCGATCCGGGATAAGATTAAAGAGATTAAAGGCGGTCTTCAATTATAAAGGAAGAATAATGATATTAGCTGTTGATATCGGAAATACAACCGTTTCTTTTGGCGTGTTAAGGGGCAAGCGCGTTCTTAAGGTCTATACGGTGGAAATAAGGGTTCCTAAGCTTAAATTGCGCGTAGCGTTGAAAAAGACACTAGGGCGCGTAAAGATGGAATTTCCAAACATTGAAAATGCTGTTTTATGCAGCGTTGTTCCGGAAGTTTTGGATCTATGCGAAAGAACTATCGGACGGGGCCTAAAAACAAAACCAATCGTGATCGGCAGGGACGTCAAAGTTCCCATGAAGAACAATTATCGCGATCCGAAACAAGTCGGGCAGGACCGGTTAGTTTGCGCCTATGCGGCTAAATGCCTCTATGGCCAGCCGGCTATTGTTATCGATTTTGGGACGGCAACGACCTTTGATGTGATCTCCCGACGGGGAAGTTATGAAGGGGGCATCATCGTCTCCGGGATCCGTTTGTCCGCCGAGTCTCTATTTCAGAAGACAGCATTGCTTCCTAAGATCAGCGCGATCAAAGGACCGCGCGCTTTGATCGGAAAGGATACGCAAGAAAGTATTTTAAGCGGAATATTTTTCGGGCATGGGGCTATGTGTTGCGGCTTGATTGATCAGATTGCAAAGAAGATCAAGGGGAAACCAAGGGTGATCGTTACAGGCGGATATACCCGGTTGATGAAAAAGTTTATTTCTAAAAAGATCACGAAAATCGACAAAGATCTTGTTTTTAAGGGCATGGGTTTGTTGGCACAAAAACACATCTCCGTGTAGCACTCTTGATTTCGGAGTGCTATCCGTCAGTCCGCCCGTATATAGAAATTTGTAAATCTCTCCAAACACTCATCTTTTCGCCATTAAAAAAATCTTCTTGACAAAAATATCTTTTGTGATAATCTTGGAATCTTTAGCACTCTACTTGGATCACTGCTAAAAGATCTGAGTGAAAAGTTTTCAGGGAACATATCATTTTTAACCAATCTAAGGAGGTGTCAAAGTGAATATTCAACCATTAGCGGACCGCATTATCGTTAAGCCGTTAGAGGCGGAAGAAAAAACAAAGGGCGGTATCGTTTTACCCGATACGGCTAAGGAAAAGCCGCAAGAAGGAGAAGTTGTGGCGGTCGGTAGCGGAAAAAAGACAGATGACGGCAAAGTCCAGGCTTTAGAACTCAAAGTCGGCGACCGCATTCTTTACGGCAAGTATGGCGGAACAGAGATCTCAACAAAGGGCGATGAAGAACTTCTCATCATGAGAGAAGAAGATGTTTTGGCGATCGTAAAATAAGGGTAAGACAATCCAAAGATAATTAAGGAGTTATACAATGGCAAAGCAATTAATTTTTAGTGATGAAGCAAGACGCGCTGTTCTTAAAGGTGTAGAGCAGCTGTCGAATGCCGTCAAAGTTACGATGGGGCCGAAAGGACGCAATGTTGTCATCGACAAGAAGTTCGGGTCTCCGACCGTGACCAAAGACGGCGTGACCGTGGCTAAAGAGATCGATCTTGAGGATCCTTTTGAGAATATGGGCGCTCAGATGGTCAAGGAAGTGGCTGAAAAGACTTCTGATAATGCCGGGGACGGAACAACAACAGCGACGGTTTTAGCGGAAGCAATTTACCGTGAAGGACTCAAGAATGTGACGGCCGGCGCAAATCCGATGTCTCTTAAAAGAGGGATCGAAGCGGCTGTTGAAAAAGTTGTTTCAAAAATTGCGGATCTCTCCAAGAAGATCGACTCAAAGAACACAAAAGAGGTTGAGCAGGTTGCAACGATCGCAGCTAATACTGATCCGGTGATCGGTAAGAAAATTGCTGAAGCATTTGATACGGTCGGAAAAGACGGTGTCATTACGGTTGAAGAGTCCAAGACGATCGATACAGAGTTAAAGATCGTTGAAGGTATGCAATTTGATCAGGGATACCTTTCTCCGTATTTCTCGACAGATATGGAAAAAATGACCTGCGAGTTGGAATCCCCGTTCGTCCTTATCTCTGAAAGTAAAATAAACAATATTAAGGACATTGTTCCTTTACTTGAAAAAGTGGCTAAATCCGGCAATCCGCTCCTCATTATCAGTGAAGATGTTGAGGGTGAAGCGCTGGCAACGCTCGTCGTCAACAATATGCGCAAGACATTGGTCTGTGCTGCGGTCAAGGCTCCCGGTTATGGCGATCGAAGAAAAGCCATGCTTGAGGATATTGCCGTTTTAACCGGCGGCAAGGCGATCACGGCTGACTTAGGCCTGAAACTTGAGAACGTTGACCTTCAGGACCTTGGACAGGCAAAGAAGATCAAGATCGATAAAGATAATACAACGATCGTTGAAGGCGCGGGTAAAACAGATGATATCAACAAGCGCATCAATCAGATCAAGAATCAGATTGACACGACCGATTCTTCGTATGATAAAGAAAAACTTCAGGAGCGTTTAGCGAAATTATCTGGCGGTGTTGCGATCATCAATGTCGGGGCCGCGACCGAAACAGAAATGAAAGAAAAGAAGGCCCGTGTTGAAGATGCCTTGCACGCGACACGCGCGGCTGTGGAAGAGGGAATTGTTCCCGGCGGCGGCGTTGCTCTTTTGCGGACCATTGAATCCCTTTCAAGTATAAAATTGAAAGGTGATGAAAAGACCGGTGTTGCTATCATTACTCAGGCGGTTGAATCCCCTGTGCGTCAATTGTGCGATAATGCCGGTTTAGAAGGTTCCGTGATCGTGGACAAATTAAAGAAAGAAAAGCAGAACATCGGGTACGATATTAATAAAGATGATTATGTCGATATGTTGGAATCCGGGGTCATTGATCCTGCTAAAGTAACACGATTAGCATTGCAAAATGCTGCTAGTATTGCCGCGTTACTTCTGACGACAGAGGCGTTGATCACAGATGCCCCCGAACCGGATAAGGGGCCGGCAATGCCGGGTGGTATGCCTGGCGGTATGGGCGGCGGAATGCCCGG
>JAGLMJ010000038.1 GCA_023140095.1 Candidatus Omnitrophota bacterium
AAACCGCTGCGACTCTTTTCCAAGGGCTTCCGGAAAAGGCGGAAATGGCAAGGCATCTTGAAAACATCGTGTCAAAAGGTCCTTTAGCCCCTGGTCTTGCGTCCCCAGAAATTCAGGCTTCTTTTTCGGCGAACCATTTGCCAACAGCTCGAAATCGATCTTGACAACACCCTCTTTTCCTTCATAATCCGAAAAATCGAATTCTGTGAACTTACTTAAGATCGCCGCCCTAATGGTTGCGTAATAATCCTCGCTTAACGCGTTTTGGCTATCGTACCATGCTTGATCTTCTGAAGCAAGCGCCTGGCTATTAATTTCATCAGCACTGTCCAACCGACTCGAAGAAGAAAGCGGAAGCATATCCTTATACGTTTCAAGATCTTCTTTTAGATCAATGATCTCTTCGTTGAGCATAACGATCATGCGGCTCTTTTCTTCAAGTCCGGATGCAAGTTCATACTTTTCCTTGCTCAATAACCGGATCAATGTCTGATCATCCTCAAGCTCGATCTGCATTTCCTTGATCGTATTTCCGCGGTCGTTCTCCAACATGCTGATCTTGTTATCAAGCGCCAAAGCTTCTTCCTCTAAGTTTTGACGCTGAAGTTTGATCTTCTGTATATAATCCTCTTCAGTCTTTTCTAATTTCCCTTTCCAGCGATCCTCCAATTCCTCTCTTTCTTGCGTCGTTTTCTTCTTAGTGATCGCTAACTGCGAAGATAATTCGTCGATCTTTGCCTCCAGAGATCGTTTTGATAATCTTAATTTCTCCGATTGAGATAGCTCGGCCATTTTTGTCTCTTTTTTCAGCCCATCCGCTTCAGCCCCCAATCTTGCCAGTTCCCGTTCACGCTGGTCCAGATCAAATTCTAAATTAGAGTTTTTCGATTCCAGAGAATCGATCAAGTCCTGTTGCCGTTTAGTCTTCGAGACTAACTCGTCAACTTGATCGCTGCTCCCCTTTTTTAAGCCCGATAACTGATCTTGATATTTTCGCTCAAGAAGGGCTATCTCCGCCATTGATTCCTCTTCTCTTAACGCAAGATCTAATCTGAATTGATCCCTCAGGGAATTGATCTGCCGGTTCAAGTCGCCAATCGTTTCCTGCAATCTTTTCTTACCTGCAAGAAACTGCTCTTCTAACTCCTGCTTCTGTTCCATCAATTCCCGTTGCCGTTTTTCCTCTGTAGCAGCCGATTTAGCCTGCCATTTTTCTTCAGTACCCAGCAAATCTTGTTGTGAACGGTTTTCAAGCAAGCTCAATTTATAGTCTTTTCGCTCCACATCACCCTCGAGGTCCCTGATACGGTCCCTGCTGCTGTCACGCAATTCATTGAACTGGCGTGTCAGGTCAACAACCGTTTCGCGCAACTCTTTTTTCTCATCAAGAAAATCCTGAGTAATGACACGCTTCTGCTTTCCCATTTCGCCCTGATGTCGCTTTTGTGCCAGTTCCAGCTTGTTCGACCATTGCTGGTCAACCTCCATTAGACGCTCTTGAAACTCGGCTTCTCGAACCGTAAGCTGATATTGCTGCGCTGCCAGGTCCATCTCCAACTCTCTGATCTGACTGTCACTGCCATCCTTGAGCATATTAAAACGGTTATTTAGACTGACAATCGTCTCCTGAACTTCTTTTTTCCCGCCAAAGATCCGCTTTTCTAAAGACTCCATTTCAGCCGCCGTTTCCTGCTGATGCTCGGCCTCGCGCACAGCCCATTTTGTCTTCCATCGGGCTTCACTCGCAGCTAATTGAGCCTGCCATTTTTCTTCTGAAGAACGAAGGTCATCTTGAGTTTGCTGCCGGGAAAATTCAGCCTTCCTCCTATAGTCATCCTTCATGAACGCCATTTCGGAATTCAATTTCTTGATCTCTGCGTCCAAAGAGCTTTTGGCAAGCTCTAAACGTTTTTCCCGGGAAGACTCTCCGCCAAATTCGGCCCGAAGATCGGCCTTTTCTCTTTCCAGATCAGCGACAACACGACGTTCGATCTCCAGTTCATTTTTCAATAACTCCAGCTGACGGTTGTTAGCCCCTTTCAACTCTCGCATCTGGTCTTTTAAAGCAGCGACCTCACGCGGCCCTTCTGTTTTTATCTTATACTCATAATCGCTTTTGACCGTAGACAGTTCTCTCTCCAATGCCCTGATCTCAGTCTCCAGGGGTTCTCTAGCCGATTTGACGATTTTAGAACGTCTACTATTGCTTTCCCTGAGATCTTCTTTCAGACCGCTTAACTCACTCCGCAATTTAACGAGTTCACTATCCTTCCTGTCCAGGCTCGCCCTAAATTCATACTTTTCTTTCTCGAGTGCGCTGATCGAATTCTGCTTATTCTTAAGGTCGCTCCGCATTTGATCGATCACACCATTGCTATCGCCTTTCAAAAGATTCAGTTGACGGTTTAGTTCGGCAATTTGAGTTTGAAGGTTTTCTTCCTTTCCTTTAAGTTCTTTTTGATAATTTTCTTCAGCAATAGAAAACCTCTCGCTCCACTGTTCATCATTCTCCGCAAATTTCGCTTTCCATTCAGCCTCCGGCTTTTTTCTCAAACGGGAGATCGTTTTATCTTTCTTATTCAACTTAACACGCCATTCATCCTCAGCAATCGCTAATTCTTTCTTGGCCTCGCCCCACAAAGATTTGATCTCTTTATCTTTTACCTCTAGTTTGTCCTCCCACTGCTTTTCAGCTTCCTTCAATTCGACCTTTGCCTCATCCCATAAGGATTCCAGTTCCCGGTTCAAGGTCTTAATTTTATCTTCCAAAGGGTTTTTTGCCTGTCTGATATCATTCGTGCGAGAGCCCTTCATTTTCTCCAGCTGTTTCTGGAGGCGGTCAACTTCCTCTTTCCTATCCTTTCCCGCTGCCTCCAGCTTATCTTCCCATTGTCCTTCAGCCGCTTTTAATTCCTTCTTCGCCTCATCCCACAAAGATTCCAGTTCCCGGTTTAAGGTCTTGATCTTTTCTTCCATCGGTTGTTTCGCAATTTTTACTTGATCGGCATAAGAAAAACTTGCCGCCTTAAGTTCCTTACCCAGCTGAACAACATTACCGTCAAGATCAGCAATACGTTTATCTCTCTTCCCCAAAGTAGAAGCCAGGTCAGAGACCCTTTTCTCGAGAGAGCCGACTAATTGGCGCCGGTCTTCCAACTGAGAACGCAGGTCTTTGATAGTACTGCTGCTGTTGTTCCCGGCTAAATCACGCTGCTGCCTCAAGCTGGTCATTCGCTCTTCTGAGCTTTTCTCTTGTTCATTAATCTTTTTTTGGAACTCCTCTTTTTGTGCCGCCAGTTTCGTCTGCCATTGTTTTTCTAAATCTGACCGGTACTTCCCGGAACTTTTTTCCAGGGCTACGATTTTCCTTTCATGGTCCTTCTTAAGCGAAATGATCTCATTGTTCCGATTCTTGATCTCTTCCTCAAGGGGCTTCTTGACCGACGTAATCCATTTCGCACGCGAAGACTGTGTTTCCTTGACTTGCCCCTTCAGAACAACAATTTCATCCTCCGCCCTGACTAATTGATTCGTCTTCTGGAAAAGGCTCTCGGTTAACTGGAACTTGTCTTTAGTTAAAGAGTTTGCCTCTCCCTGCCTTTTTTGAAGCTGAGCCTGCAAGTCATCAATAACGCTGTTACTGTCCTTCTTCAATGAGTTCAGATGTTCATTGAGCCCGGCAATCTCCCCCTCGAGAAAACGCTCTTGAGAGTCGATCTTTGACTGCCACTGCTTTTCATAAGCCGTCTGATTCTTTTGGGAATTGTCTTGAATTCTTTCTATTTCTGTCTCATGGTCCTTTTTAAGAGAAGCCTTTTCGGCTACAAGCCGTTCCTTGCCATCCTCGAGAAGGCTGATCATTCTCTCTTTTTCATTCATTCTTGCCTGCCATTGTTCATTCTTGACCGTTTGGTCCTGCTGTGAACTCTGTTCGATCCGTTTTACCTGTGCTTGATGATCTTTTTGAAGAGCCGTGATCTGTTTAGCCAGATCAGTCTTTTCACTCTCGAGCTTGCTGACCACTTTCTCCTTCTCGCTTGACACTCTATCAAGCTGCTTCCGGTGGTTATCTTCCATGCCGGCCAGTTTGGCCTGCCATTGTTCATTCTTGACCGTTTGGTCCTGCTGTGAACTCTGTTCGATCCGTTTTACCTGTGCTTGATGATCTTCCAGTTTGGCCTGCCATTGTTCATTGACAGCTTTCTGGCCTTTTTCTGCAACGACTTCCATCTCTCCTATTTTTGACTCATACTCTTTCTGTATCCCGGCCATCCGGGCAATTACACCGGACTTCTCTTCTTTTAGAAAATCGATCACCCTCTGATTCTTCCCTAGTTCTTCATCAAGCGTTTTCTGATATCCCGATTCAGCCTCATTTAGTCTTGCCTGCCACTGTTGCTCGACGGCAGATCTTTCCTTATCTGCATTCTCTTGAAACGTCTTAAGTTCTGCTTCATGTTCCTTATTAAGCACAGCGATCTTTTGCTCTAAAACATTCATCTGACCGGCAACGTCCTGCTTAGTCACATCAAGCTCTTTTTGATATTCTTTTTCCAGCGCCGTAAATTTCGCCTGCCATTGTTCCTCCGATGTGAGAAGATTGCGGCTTGCATTTTCCTGGACGCCTTTTATCTGATCTTCATAATTTCTCCGCAACAAGACTATTTCCTCGTTGAGTGACTTGATCTCTGCCTCTAACGGCTCCTTGGCAAGATCGAGCCTCTCCACATGCAACTTCTTCATAGCCTCGATCTCACCCTTCGAAAGAGTAAGACTTTCTTCGAATTTAATAATCTTCTGGTCCCGGTCTTCTAAGTCTGCCGCAAGATCCGCCATCGCGTTATTTAAGAATTCAATTAACGACTCGTCCTCTCCCTTTTTAGCCTTCACAGAGACCAGTTCCGCGCTTAATTCAGCAACTTTCTCCTCTAGTGGCTGCTTAGCAAAATTGATCTTCTCCTGGCGGGTCGCTTTTTCGACAGACAATTGATTTTCTGAAGCATTGCGGTCGCTTTGAGATTGCGCGAACTGCTGCTCGCTTGCCTTAAGCTTAGATGTAAGTTCAACCTGATTTTGCTTAAGAAGCTCGATCACATCTTTCTGCCCTTCTAATTCTGCCCGTAATTGGTTGATCTGAGCCGCACTCTGAGAATTCAGCTGGCCAAGTTCGTCCTGATATTTCTTCTCAACAGAGGCAAGTTTCTCGACCCACTGCGATTCATTTTCGAGAAGTTCCTCTTTAGAGCCTTGGCGAAGGGCGTTGAGTTTGCGTTCATAATCATGCTTGGTAGAAATAAACTCAACGCTCATATCCTCTATTCTTGTTTCAAGCGGCTTCCGGGAAATTTCAAGTTCTTTGGCATGAACCCTCTTCGTTGCACCGATCACATCCTTTAATATCACAGCATCACTCTCGAGCTTGCGTACCTGCTCGCTTTCCCTGCTCAAGTCAGACTCAAGGATAATCTGTTCTTTGCGCAAGGCATCGATAAAATCTTCCCTTTCTTTTAAGCGGACCTGCATCTCATTATTCTGATTCCCGGTGCTCTCTTTGACCAATTCAACCTGTTCGGTCAAATAATTAACGTCATTCTGCAGCTTCTCCCTCTCCGTCGCGAATTCTTTCTCAAGACCTTCTTTCTGTGTTCTTAATTGATTTTGATACTGGGCTTCCAAGTTTTCCAGCTTAGCCTTCCATTGCCTTTCACCCGCCAGATGCTCCTCAACAAACGTCTGTTTGAGCGACGAGATTTCATCTCCCTTTTCTTTAAGATCGGACAACAATTGCCGGATCCGTCTATCCGTCCCCTCATTCACTATTTTCATTTCGTTATTTAACCCAGCAATCCTTGCCTCAAGCCTTGTAGATTCTCGCTCCAAAAGACGTTTTCGCTCTCTATACTGCGCCTGATACCTTTTCTCAGTAGAAACCAATTTTGCTTTCCACTTTTTCTCAACAGCCAAGACATCCTTTTTTCCGCCTACTGAGCTGAGAATTGTATCCACTTTACCTTCATATTCATCCCTTACCGAGACCAACCCGGCTTTCAACTGCTCGATCTCTTTCTGCAGCGGCCCTTCAACCGCCACGACTTCTTCATAGCGGTGCATTGCGCTTCCAAGTAATCCTTTCCGGCTTTCCTCCGCCCCCCTAACCGGCACAACGGTAATTGCTTTCTCATCCGTTGTTCTTCCGGCACCAAATGTTTTTCTTTTTCTAGGCTTCCTCTCTTCTTCTCTAAAGAATTTCACTGAATCTGATTCCAAGATGTCTGTCCGGACAAACAGAACAACGATCTCCGCCATTGAGTTATCTGATAAGACCGAGATCAACCGGGCATCCGCGATCTTTTGGCCGTCACGGGTGATCTCGACCGTATCGCCTTTGCTAACACCATCATCCGTCCCGATCGAAACCATATAAAGATGGTTCTCTTCAACTTCAATAATACCCGGGACCGTAACAACATCTTCAGCCAGAACTTTAAACGGGCAAAAGATCATCACGGCGAAGAATAGTGCAACACCCCAAAAGATAAATGATCGTCTGTTTTTCACTATGTTAACCTCTTTACTGTTTCAGTTTGTTTTTCCCGTACCACGTCTGCCACGTCAGGATATACTTTCTCACCCAGTTGGCATCCCGCGCATCAGAAGCATAAGCAAGATAATCCTCGAAATACTTGATCGCTTTGTGCCGGTCGACCAAATGCTCGGCATAAATGTATCCTAAATTATAATTCGCATAAGCGTCCCGGGGCTTAAGCTCCAAAACCTTTTTAAATTCCTTAACGGCGCGGCCATATTCCTTATCCTTAATATTCGATACTCCCAGATTGTAATGCATATCGGCAGTTTCTTTGACAAGCTTACGGTTATGACGGGCAAGATCGGCAAACTTTTTTGGGAATTGCGTGGCTTCCTTCGCAAGATACCTATTTTCTTTCTTGATCTCATCATATTGTTTCTCAGAAGCATCTAACTCCGCCTGTAAAAGTTCCAATTCCTGCTCAAGCTCCGAATTATCCATTTGGGAAAGACGGGCTTCTTTTTGTGCCCCATCGAGTTGCTTCATCAATGTATTGTTTTCCTGCTTTAGCGTATTCACCTGCTTCCTTAAATCTTCCATGTCATCTTTGACTTTATCCCGGATATTCTTGATCTTGACGTCCTCATCTTCTTGCGCTTCAGCTAAAAACACAGCCAGCTGGTCTTTTTCCCCAGTCACCTCTTTTAAATGCAACTTTAAGTTCTCCACGATTGCGCCGAGCTGTTCTGCCTTTTGTTCTAAAGATTGTTTCTCTTCAAGGAAGGCCTTATTCTCTGTAGTCATTTGATCAAAAGACCCTTTGATGCTCTCGCATCGTTGACTATCACGCCTCAATCGATTCAATTGCGTTATTATATTTTCCTGGTCCCTTTTGACCTTTTCATAAGCTTCCATAAGCGTTGCGTTCTTATCACGCATGCCCTGCACAGCCTCACGGGAATCTTTGCCATCTTCAAGTAATTGCTGATATTGACGGTCTTTCTCCTCGACCCTCGATTGACATTCTTGCTCTTTTTCCTCGAGCATGACTTTGTATTCCTGCGCCTTTTTCCCGCCGAATATATCACCAAATGAGGAGCCATAGGCGGTATCAAAACCGAACAAATACACAGCTACAATTGCCACAGCTAAAACGAATATCCTATTCATGCTGATTTTCTCCCATGAGTTCCTTTTTTTTCTTTATTCCCGCTTAATCCCTAAAAGACTTATATTCCAATTTCCCGAATTCAGGCCCATAGATGTCATCATCAACCGATTTATATGTTTCGTACTCTTTAAATTCCTTTGTTCCTTCTTCGCCGGGGTCAACCTCCCCGGTTGTCAGCATTGACCCATCAACAATATGAGGAGTGATCATCACAAGCAGTTCTGAATGTTCCTCTTGCTTTGTCTGCGATCTGAATAACTTTCCGAGCCACGGGATATCTCCCAAAATTGGAATGCGTTGAGAACTTTCCGTTTCCTCGTTACGCCGCAATCCGCCAATAATGATGGTGGCATCATTCTCAACCATTACCGTGGTCTCCGCAAGAGACGTATCAATAATAGGGATTTGATTTCCACTGGGTGTAATAAGCACATCAACGACGCTGCTCACCTCGGGTTTGATTTTCATGGTTATAAATCCGTCCGAGTTGATCGTTGGAGTCACTGATAACTGAATACCGACATCCACGAAATTAACATCTTCTGCCGTCGTCGTTGTCGTTGACCCGGAAGTGGTTGTTGTCGTGATATAGGCCTCCTTACGCCCAACGTGGATCCTTGCCTCTTGATTATTGATGACAGCTAATTTCGGATTGGAAAGGAGCTTGGTCTCTCCCAGCGTCCCTAAAAATTTGAACATTACTTCAAAAGATTTATTTTTTGCCACCGTTCCAAAATAAACTTGCTCGGTAAATATCTGCTTTTGAACGGTCGGTAGAAGAGTGCCATCATCGTGTTCTGGAAAGAAAGGATCATCAATAGCCGTTGCCCCAAGCCGGCCCACAGGCCATAAAGGATGGCTGCCTAAAAATCCATCTCCGACCAAATCGATAAACATCCCTTCCCACTCAATCCCGGTTTGAATCGTATCCGAAAAATCAACCTTGATGATCTTGGCATCGATCAAAACTTCCCGGGTTTTCTGATCCAATGCCGCAATGATCTTCTTGATATCCTCCATGCGGTCGGGAAAAGCCTGGATCACGACCTGGTTACTGCGCTCATCCGCCCAGATCGAGCCTACGCTCTTTTCATCAAGCTCACCGCGCAATTGTTCCTCGACATCAATAGCAATAGCATACTGCAGGTCAAAGACTCTGATCTCACTTTTCCGCTCGAGGGTTAAAAGGGCATCACTCATTTCCAGGATTCTTTCTTGTGTATCGATCATCAAAACAGTCCCCGATTCCTGATCAACGAGGATGCGGCCGATCTTACTCTTGAGCGTGTCTAACAGATCAAAAGCCTTCTCTGGAATAGCATATTGTAACTGATACATTTTTACTTTCCGAATATCACCGAAACTTTTGCCATAACGCGATTCATATTCAAGAGCCGTCATAATGTAATAAATATCGCCCCGTTTTTCATACGCAAGATTATTGGTCAAAAGAGTTATGTCGAATATATCTTGTATGGAAACATCTTTTAACTGCAGTGTAACCCGTCCGGTAACGGATTTACTGGTTACGATATTGGCACCGCTTCGCAAAGATATATATGTCAAAGCGTCATTGACGTCCATATTGCGCAGGTCCAGCGTAATGCGCTGGCTCATATTCACTACGCGCGGTTGTACAGATTTTTTCTTTTCTTCTTCTACTTCTTCGGGATTTTTGAGGTCAGCTTCCATATCCTCTTCAATGTGTTCATCCCCGGTATTTTGCGCTTCAATATCCTCAAGGCCCTCCTCGATAACAGGATCTTCATCAAGCCCCCCTGCAACGTCCTGAGCCTGCACGCCTTCTCCGCCATAAAGCATCAAGGCGATAGTTAGTATTATGATCCGGAAATATGTGTTCATCTGTTAGCGCAATTCCATTTCTTTGCCATTATCGTAAGTCAAGATCACCTTGTCCTGGAAAATGGCTTCCACTTTTATAAGATTGTCAATTCTCTCCCCGCGCTTTAAGAAGTAGATCTTTTTGGTCTCGACATTCTCGACCATCACATCCGGATCATCGGACCAACCGATCCCAACGAGCCCTAATTGCTGGGCGAGGACCTCAGCGTGAGACAGGACCTCTTCTGTCGGAGCAGCAACTTCGTCTCCGTTCTCCTCTATTTCCGGAACTCCGAAGTCGCCGAATTTAAAAATATCGCGTGAGCGGGGCCCTTCAAGATAATACGAAATTTGCTTGCTTGACAACTCAGCCGCAGGGATATCTTTGGACTCCCTAGAACTTTTTGAAACAAATTCAGGAACTTGCTTTAACCTGTCCCTGGACATAGCAAAATTCCCCACCAGATACACGAACAAGAGCGCAATACAAACCTTAAGTATCCTATTGAGCCCCTTAATATCCGGAAGGGCATTTCTAAAAAAGGCACCCGACTGCATGCTCTCCTGCAGAAAAGAAAGGCGCCCTCGAAAAGCCGAGAAAGAAAACAGGTTGAAAGATCTGCGTTTAATCTTTTTTGGGCTTACACCCTGTTCCTTAGGGTCCTCGATTAAATCTAATAACTGTTTTTCAGGAGTAGTGGGTCTTTCCTGTACCATCCGGCCCGCATTTCATTTTGAACAATATCTTCGATCACACCGGCGCTTACCACGGATTTATTGCGCATGACCAATTCCTTGAGCGCTTTGTGACAGAGCATCGTTATCCTCCTCGGATAACCCTGTGTGGCTTGATGAATTTCA
>JAGLMJ010000039.1 GCA_023140095.1 Candidatus Omnitrophota bacterium
TCGATGAGAAATGGATAGACGGTGTGCCTAAAATGGCCGCTTCTGTTGCGGTTGTTCCCCCTTCGCTAATGCACATTTCGGCATAATAGAGGACGTCATGCATTTTCTCTGGAGCGATCGCAAACCGATATTCTTCAAACTCGGCATCCATTTTGGCTTCGGAGGAAATAATGACCCGGGCATATTGGGAGCATATCTGGATGATCTTACGTTTCATGTTCAATGACAGGCCTTTCTGGCCTACATCATGAGCGGCGTTCCAGGAAACAAAGCGAAGAAATACGAATTTTGAACCAAAAGGCATTCTTAATAATTCAAAAATATTGGGATCGGGAGAGAAATATTTTGGATGCAAATAGGCTAACTCGTGCAGGCTATTATACGTCAGATGTTTTTTTCCGTATCTTCGCTGAAAGCTGTCCGGGGTCATGAAGCGCGTTGCAAATGATATGGTAAGCGCGTTCTGGATTTTTGCGTGTTCGGTATCATAAAAAACAAGACTTGGAATGCCAAGCAACTTACAAACATGGACAGAGCATGCTCCGGTCGCGGAAACACAAACATCAATTTTATTTTTTCGCAAGATCGGAAAAAGCTTCCATTGCCGTTTGATAAGCTCAATGCCGAGCCCCAGATAGCCTTTTTGGGCTTTGCTCAGCAAGATGTGCGGTATTTGGTAGGATTCAAGCAGTTGAAGAGTCACGTCTTTGTCGCGAGCCGTAACAATAACGTGATGTCCCTTAGTCTCCAGGGTCTTGATGGCGTTTTTGAATAAATGGACATGTGCGGGATGATTTATGTCAAATAGAATGTTCATAGCTGGATATCGGTATTTCAGCTTTTGTAAAAAGATTTGATCGATTCCGTAATGAGATCTTGTTCTTCCTTTGGCATAAACGGGTGCATGGGGAGTGCGAGAATATTCCGGCATGTTCTCTCGGATACGGGAAAATCACCTTCCTTGTACTTCAGATCAGAAAAAGCGGGTTGCACGTGCAGGGGTTTTGGATAATGGATCGCTGTCGGGATATTGTTTTCCTTCAAGTGTTGCTGCAGTCCATCACGGTCCTGGCACAAAATACAATACTGTGCGAAAACGGATAAATTGTCCGGAGCGATGACCGGCACCTTGACGCATTCTTTAAGATGGCGGTTGTAATAGGCGGCCACGTCACTGCGCTTGTTGATCTCATCCTCATAATGTTTTAACTTCGTCAAAAGAACCGCGGCTTGTATCGTGTCGATTCTCGCGTTTATTCCGATCCGGACATTATCGTATTTATTTTTTCCTTTTCCGTGAACGCGCATGGACCGTATGATCTCAGCTATATGGTCGTCGTCGGTAAAAACGGCCCCACCATCTCCGTAGCATCCAAGCGGTTTCGCCGGAAAAAACGAGGTGCAGCCAATGTCGGCCAAAGAACAGGCCTGACGTTCTTTGTGCCGGGCCCCGAACGATTGGGCGGCATCTTCGATAACGAACAGGTCATGGGCCTTTGCGATCTTGTTGATCGCATCATAATCGGCGCATTGCCCAAAGAGGTCGACGGCAATGATTCCCTGTGTTTTATCTGTGACCGCCTGCGGGATCTTCGCGGGATCGATATTGAACGTCTGTTCATCAATATCGACAAAGACAGGTTTGGCCTTTAAGAAGGCGATGACCTCGCTTGCCGCGATGAACGAGAACGGCGTCGTGATGATCTCATCGCCGGGCTCAACGTCGTAGGCCATCAGGGCCAGGAGCAGAGCATCCGTTCCCGACGAGCATCCGATAGCGTGTTTTGTCCCTACAAATTCACAAAGCTGCTGCTCTAATTCAGCAACTTTACTGCCCATAATAAATGAGGAACTCGTGATCACCTCATTGATCTGGGCATCGATCTCCTTTTTGTACGCCTGGTATTGGCGCGAAAGGTCAATAAATGGAATGTTCATAGTTGACGGATCCTGTTCTTTGATTTTGTATATGTTCGACGGCACAATGTGCATGCCGATCTGTTTTTAGTGAATGTTAATGTCTCCCCGCATTCGCATACCCATCCTTTTCTTCTGGAGGGTGAACCAAGGACAAGTTCGTAACCGGCGACGTCTTTGGTAACGACGGCGCCGGCTCCGATCAAGGCATAGCGGCCAATTGTAACACCGCAAATAATGGTCGCATTAGCCCCAATGGTTGCTCCCTTCTCGACGATTGTTTTTTTGTAATGCTCTGCGGAATTTCGAGGGATCGCCGCGCGCGGATTAATGATATTTGTAAATACGCACGAAGGGCCGCAGAAAACATCGTCCTTGAGGGTTACCCCGTCATAGACGGAAACGTTATTCTGAATTTTGACATTATTGCCGACAATTGCCGTTGCATGAACGACCACATTCTGTCCGATCTTGCAGTTTTCGCCGATCCGGGCGCCCTTAAAGATATGGGAAAAATGCCAGACCTGGGTATTTTTTCCGATCTTTGCGCCTTGTTCAACGCAACTTGAAGAGTGAACGAAAACCTTTTTTTGTCTTTTCATTTTTCGAATCCAATTCTTCTTGTGCTTGTTCTAGGATTTTCAGGACGGCAAGGGCTTCCCTCCCGTCCGTTCTGGGTTGATTCCGTGTTTCCAGGCAATCGAGGAAATGCAAACAGGCTTCTTTTAAAGGCTCTTTGCTTTCAAGAGAGATGATTTCCTGTTCTGCTTTTTCCGCCACGGGGACCTGATTGATCCACTCGATCTTGTGCGGATACAGGACCAATTTATTATCCTTGCTCATGTCGTCAAAAACCGCCATGGCCTTATTTCCGATGACGACGAATTTCTGCTCTTTGTACGGATGCAGCCAGCTGACAAAGATATGGGCCTTGAGCCTGTCTTTAAAATCAATATACGTGATCGTACTGTCGACGACGGCGTCTTGAACATACGCCTCGCCGAACACGCGGATCTTTTGAGGATCCTGGCCGGCCAGGCTTAATAGGACGGAAATATCATGCGGGGCGAAACTCCATAATATATTTTCCTCATGGCGCAATTTTCCGATATTGAGACGATTCGAATAAATATACTGCAATTTTCCGAGTACGCCGTTATCGATCAACTCCTTGAGCTTTATAACGGCAGGATGGTATTGGAGGATGTGATCGACCATCAATATTTTATTATGGGTATTTGCCAAGCCGATCAATTCTTCGGCCTCCTTCACCTTTAAAGAAAGAGGTTTCTCCACAAAGACATCTTTTCCGGCGAGTATGGCCGCTTTAGCGATTTTGTGATGGGTTACGGCCGGTGTTGCAATAACGACCGCATCGATATCCTCAGAAGCCAGGACATCTTTATAGCTGGTAAATGTTTTTTGTATATTATGCTTTTCCTGCTGTTCGCCCAATGTTTGTTGATTTTCGTCACAAATGGCATAGAGGGACCCGATCTCCGCAAAATTTCTTACCAAGTTCTTCCCCCAGTATCCGGTCCCGATAACAGCGATTTTTGCTTTTGCATTTGTCATTGTCTGAATATCCTTATGCGTCGCTAAGATAACGGTCGATTATTTTTTTGATCTGCATGAACGATTCTTCTTCTGTTGCGCTGTTCGTGTCAACTGCCGTTTCGGGGTTGGAAGGGGCTTCATATGGATCGTCGATCCCTGTAAAGTTCTTGATCTCTCCCGCCCGCACTCTTTTATAGAGGCTCTTAGGATCACGTTTCTCACAGGTTTCCAGAGAGGCGTCCACGTAAACTTCTATAAAACGGCCGCACATGTTCCTGACAAAATCTCTCGACTCTTGATAAGGCGAAATAAAAGAAGCGATGACAAAGACATTGTTCTTTTCCAACAGCGAAGCAAGATAACCGGCGCGTTTAATGTGCGCGACGCGATCTTCTTTTGAAAAGCCGGTCTTCGGAAAGATCGCGCGCAATATATCCCCGTCGAGATGCTGTACGGGCAAACTTTTCTTTT
Source organism: Candidatus Omnitrophota bacterium (assembly GCA_023140095.1). Next base: position 3,946 of record JAGLMJ010000039.1, read on the forward strand.
GCAGGTATTTAAATGCCCTATCCGCTAATGTGCTTTTGCCTGAACCGGACAGGCCCGTAAACCAGATCACAAAAGGTTTGATGCGCCTGCGCCCGTAATTGATCCTGTTCCAGGTGCGTTCATGGAAGAAATATAGAACGATCTTTACGATGGCCTCGATGATTCCGATGGAAATGGCGAGAATTAACTTGCCCGTAAATACATAGACAATGATCGCCGTTGTAAGAGTTGCTAAGCTCCGCCATGAAATTGTTTTAACAATGGAGCGCTTATTATTTTCATAATACACTGAGACTCCCTTTCTTTATTTAGACCTGAGTTCCATCTTTTTTATCCTTAAAAGGGCGTCTTCGATCAATCGCCTGTTAGCCGATATCAGGTCGGCCAGCAGGCCGACAATGAGGATCTGAAAACCGATAGTCAAAAGAGCGGCGGCGAGGATCAGAGATTGTATTTTTCCTTCGCCCGAGGCCATCAGATAATAGAATATGAACCGGCAACCGATGAGGGTGCCGATGGCAATACTAGTCATGCCGATCGTTGCAAATAACCGGAAAGGATTGAACATTGAATAAATGCGTATGATCGTTACGATCGAATGCTTGATATATTCCGGAATGGACTTAAAGAGCCGGGACTTGCGCTTGACTTCGTTTGTCGAGATCGTGATATTCGCGATCGCCAGATCCTTGTTCTCGGCCTGAATAATGCTTTCAAGAGTATAGGTGTAATTGGAGATAATGTTCAGTTTTAAGGCAGCTTCGCGGTTATAGGCGCGAAAACCGGTTGTCGCATCGCTAACCGTTGAATTTGCGAGATGGCGGACGATCGTACTTCCGATCCTTTGCAGACGTTTTTTGATCCAGGAAAATTGCTGGATGTTTTCAATATCCCGGTTTCCGACAACAATATCGGCTTGTCCTTCAAGGATCGGCTTAATGAGCCGCGGGATATCCTCGCCTTTGTATTGCCCGTCTGCATCCGTATTGACGATAATATCCGCATCAGCCTTAACGGCGGCGTCTAACCCGGCGCCAAATGCCCGTGCGAGGCCCTTTCTTTTGGTAAAGGAAATGACATGGTTAACGCCATGTTGCTTAGCGACTTCGACGGTATTATCTGTACTGCCGTCATTGATGATCAAGGTCTCGATGACATCAACGCCGGCGATATGCTTGGGCAGCGCCTCAAGCGTTTTAGGCAGGCTCTCTTCTTCGTTGAGGCAAGGGATCTGGACAATGAGTTTCATGGCATTCCCCTATTTTCTGTTGTAGATATTTTTCCAATAATCTTCTAACAAGTGTAATTTTCCTTCCATCCAATTTAAATGTGTCAGATACCATTGAACAGTTTGTTTGATCCCGGTTGCAAAAGCGATCTTTGGTCTCCATCCGAGCTTTTTGATCTTTGCGCAGCTGACAGAATATCGAAAATCATGCCCCGGCCGGTCGGCAACAAACGCAATGAGGCTCTTCGGTTTCTCAAGAAGTTTTAATATTGTTTTAACCGTCACCAGATTTTCACGTTCAAAATAGGTGCCGATGTTGTAAGATTCGCCGATCTTCCCTTTCTTAAGAATCAAGTGAATACCCTCGGCGCAGTCCGCAACATGCAGCCATTCGCGGATCTGCTTGCCTTTTCCGTAGACGGGCACTTTTCTGTTTTTCAAGGCCTTGAGGATGATGACGGGAATGAGCTTCTCCGGATACTGCCATGGCCCGTAATTATTCGCGGGCCGGATGATGATGGCAGGAAAATGATGCGTTTTGGTCGCGGCATGGACCAGCAATTCCGCGGCAGCCTTGGTTGCGGAATAGGGATTCTTCGGTTTAAGCGCGGCTGTTTCCGGGAATCTCCCCTTTCGGCTTTCGCCGTAAACCTCATCCGTCGATATGTGAATAAATTTTTTAACCTTGTACTTCCGGGAAAGATCGATAAGGTTTTGGGTTCCGGTAATGTTCGTCCGGATAAACGGCAAAACGTCCTGAATACAACGGTCGACATGTGTTTCAGCGGCAAAATGAACGATTTTGTCGGGCCTTTCTTTTTTGATAATGGCTTCCAGTTTTGCTTTTTGGCAAATATCCGTTTTGTAAAAGGTATATTTTCCCTTGATCTCTTTGAGCCGCTCTAGATCTCCGGAATAGGTCAATTTATCAATAACGGCGATCTTTTGTTCCTTTCTGACAGCTTGCCGGACAAATTCACTGCCGATAAAACCGGCTCCACCGGTAACTAGTATTTTAGGTGCTGGTTTAGGCACTCTCTATAAATCTCCACGTTTAATATATATACGGAAATCAGTATAACACTTAATATATCAGGTGACTAGACGATAAATAGAAATTTTTGGGAAATTTTTGGGTTATGGTTTTGAGGTAAGATCGCGTATTTTACGGCTTTTTAACAAGCGCAAATCGGCATCACGCAGGGAATAGATGCATCCGCAATATTTTTGTTGATAGAATTCCTCGCGCTTAGCGACTTGGTCCTTGCGGGCGGATCCGCCTTGTCCGCGCCAGTTGTAGGTCCAATAAACCAGATCGGGGTAACGGCTGGCGGCACGTATGCCGGAGGTGTTGACTTGATCCATATTCTTCCATCGGGATATTCCAAAACTGCTTGTGAAGACCTTAAATCCATGTTCGATAGCGAATAAAGCGGCCCGTTCCAGGCGCATGTCGAAACAAGCGATGCACCGTTTGCCTTGTTCAGGTTCCGATTCGAGGCCCGTGACCTTTTCAAACCAGGTATCTTGGTCATAATCGCTATCGATGAAAGGGATATTCATCTTTAAAGCATAACGGACGATCTCTCTTTTGCGCTTTTCATACTCTTCTTGCGGATGGATATTGGGATTGTAGAAAAAAATAGTGAGATCAATATTTGATTCCCATAATGATTCTATGATCCCGCCGGAGCACGGCGCGCAACAGCAATGCAGAAGAATTTTTTTTTCATTGTTGGGAGGAACGAGTTTATCTTCTTCCATCTTCATAGTTCCTTCTTGATGGCTTTCGCAATGCAATCAATAATGTCCAGTGCGATCATCGCCAGTCGCGTTTTCGCTTTAGCCGCGAGGTCCCCGGCTTTTCCGTGCAGGTAGGTGCCATACTTAGCCGCTTGGAAACCGGATAGCCCCTGGGCGAGAAAAGCGGCGATCATGCCGGTTAAAACATCGCCGCTGCCGGCGGTTGCCATGCCGGCGTTGCCGGTGGTGTTCGTATAGACTTTTCCTTCCGGCGAGGCAACAATCGTTTTATGCCCCTTAAGCAGAAGGATGCAGTTATATTTTTGTGCGAATAAATGCGCGACATCCCTCCTGTTGCCTTCAATAAAGTTCTTCTTTCTTTTGGCCAATCGTGACATCTCGCCGGGATGCGGCGTAAGAACTTTAAGCGTTTTGGTTTTTGTTAAACTATCCAAAGATGGGCACAGGGCGTTAAGCGCGTCGGCATCGATAATTAAGGGGACCGGAGACGTTTCAATGATTTTCAATATGAAACGTTGTGTGCCGGGATTGCGGGATAATCCCGGGCCGATCGCGATCGCGTCGTAAGAAGAATAGGAATCCTTGATCTGCTTCAAAGCGGCCAAGGCTAATGTCTGCGCGTTTGTCTCCTTAAGCGGGAGGGTCATCACAGCATTGGAGGCTTTTTTCTGCGCGGCCGTATTAAGGCTTTTGGGGATGCCTAAGGTGACGAGCCCGGCGCCGGAGCGGATCGCCGCTAAACCGGTGAGCGCGGCAGCGCCCAGCATCTGCTTCGATCCGGCTAAAACCAGGACATGACCGAAATGATTCTTATGGACGTTTGATCGACGACGTGATAATAGCGCTGGCAGCGGCATAATTTTTGGTATGCGAAATGGAAATGAAAATCTTATCTTTCAGATCCTTATTCTTTAACCGGCAATAGGGTTTTCCGTTCTCGTCGTTGAGGATGGTCATATCCTTCCACCCGAGGGTCCGGTTGTCTCCGAAAGCCTTGTAGACGGCTTCTTTAGCGGCAAAACGGGCGGCATAATGCTGGGCCGGAAATTTTTTATCTTTAACATAGGCGATCTCTTCCTCGTTAAAGATATGCGTAAGGAAGTCCTCTCCCCAGCGGTCAAGGGCCTTTTGCAGGCGCTCTATTTCAATAATATCAATTCCGGTTCCGACGATCATGATAATTTACTTCTTTATGATTTTGACCATCTCTTTCACCGCCGCCGCTAATCCGACAAAAACGGCGCGGGATATGATGGAATGTCCTATATTAAGTTCTTCGATCCCCGGAATGCGGGCGATCGGTCTTGTATTGTGATATTTCAATCCATGCCCGGCATTAACAGTCAATCCGAGATCTTGGGCGTAGCGTGTCATGTCCTTGATCTTTTTCAGCTCGCGGGCGCGGGCGGCCGTTGTCTGGACAAGATCATACCGGCCTGTATGCAGTTCGATGACGGTCGCGCCGCTTTCCTGCGCTTTCTTGATCTGTTTTTTTATCGGATCGATAAAAAGGCTGACCGCGATCCCCTTTTTTTGCAGGGTTTGAACGGTTTTCGTGACGCGGCTAAAATGGCGAACAACGTCAAGCCCTCCCTCCGTCGTGATCTCCGCTCTTTTTTCGGGGACCAGAGTCGCTTCGTCCGGCTTGATCAATGCTGCGATCGCAACGATCTCGCGATTAAGGGACATCTCGAGGTTCAACCGTGTCGTGACAGCTTTTCGCAGTCGGCGGATATCATGATCGTTGATATGACGGCGGTCCTCGCGAAGATGGGCGACAATGCTGTCGGCTCCTGCCTGCTCACAGATCTTCGCAGCTAGGACAGGATCAGGATTAAATTCCCGCCTGGCTTGGCGAAGGGTGGCTACGTGATCAACATTGACTCCGAGTTTTGGCATTGGGTTAAGGAATAGTTGATGGTTAGTTGATCAGCTCCCGGCTGACATAGAACCAAACGATAATAGCCAGCCCCAAGGAGATCAGTTTGAGCGTGAGGTTATGTGTAATGAAATTTTTCATGCGGGTTACTTGACCTTTACGAAACGGCCGGTTCTTTAGGCAGCCTCTTTTTTTTCTTGTTTTCCAGGATGAGTAAGTCTTTTAAAATATTGACCAGGCGCTCGCGGTTGACAATAGGAATAAATCTTCCGTCGCATGCGACCGAGATCTCAGCCGTTTCCTCAGACACCATAATGACGACGGAATCCGTCTGTTCCGTGATCCCCAAAGCGGCCCGGTGCCGCGTCCCGATAATCTTGCTGAAATTAGGGTTATCCGATAATGGGAACAGGCATGAAACAGCGGCGATACGATTGCCGCGTGTGATCACTCCCCCGTCGTGTATAGGGGATTGCGGATTAAAGACGCTTTGGATCAATTCGGATGAAATGCATGAGTCGATCGTGATCCCGCTTTCGATATAGGCGTTTAATTTTGTTTCTCTCTCAATGGCGATCAGGCAGCCGATCTTTTGTCGCGCAAGTTTGTAGGACGCGGATGTGATCTCGTCAATAATGGCGACGATCTCGGATTCTTCCAATCCGAAATTAAAAAAATGTTGTTGCCCCAAACGCGCCAGGCCGTGCCGTAATTCCTGCTGGAATATAATGATCAAGGCAAGAATGGAGATCGCAAAGAACTTTGTTAAGAGCCAATTCAGGGTGTCTAGGCCAAGGATCTGGAAAAGCAAAAAAGCGACAAGCAGATAGATGATGCCGCGAAAGACTTGAAACGCGCGTGTTCCCTCGAAAAAAACAAGGATCTGGTAAAGAACGATCCAGAGGATCATAATTTCAATTAGCGGTTTAACGATTTCCCAGAAGACAAAAGTCATAATGACCGTTCGTTGTCGTGTTCGTTAATAATAGCGTCCGTCATGATGACAGTTTCTTTAATCGCCTTTACATCATGCACGCGGACAATATGAGCGCCATTAAGGATGCTGGCGCAAACGCTCGCGGCCGTTCCGATAAGACGGTGACGAACGTCCCTGTTTAAAACTTTTCCGATAAAAGATTTACGGGAGGTACCGACTAAAAGAGGGCGCCTCAGTCTTTTAAAATCGCCTAGGCGATTTAGGATCTCTA
>JAGLMJ010000004.1 GCA_023140095.1 Candidatus Omnitrophota bacterium
GCGATCGTCTCCTCGGAGAATTGAGGATCAAGGCGCATGCTGTCCAAATAACTTCCGGGCGTGCCGCCCATCAACGCAAAAGTCAATAAGGCGATGCCTAAAAGCATCGGGATCGCTGTCAGTATTCTCTTTACAATAAAACGCCACATAATTATCGATATTCTTCCTTGAAGTACAGTTCTTCCAGGTTATGAAAAACCCCTCCATAATTGGTGGGCTTAAGATTTTCGAATTTATTACGCACACCCGTGATCCGTGCGTCAAGCACCGTGTAGATAACGGGCAACTGTTCGGAAACGATCATCTGAAATTTATCATAATAGACTCTGCGCTTATCTTCATCCAGCTCTTGAACGCCCTGATAAAACAGATCATTAATTTTCTCCTCCCACTCTGTCGCCGGCGTTTCTTGTCGAGGATACCAAAGATGCAATTGCCCCTTAGAATTCCATACAGTATTCCCAAAATGCGGTTCAATGCCGCCTGTAAGGCCTAAAATGATCGCGTCCCATTCAAATGTCGAATTTAATTTACCGACCAAACTGTTGAATTCCAGAACCAAAAAATTCACCTTCATGCCTATCTTTTCCAAGTCCCGTCGTATGATCCCTCCAATGTTAATGCGATCCGTATTGCCTGAATTCGTATACAAATTGAACTCCACTTTATTTCCCTGCGGATCTTCAATGATGCCGTCTTGATCCCTATCTTGAAATCCGTGTTTCTTTAAAATAGCCTTGGCTTTCTCTAAATCATAATCATATTGATTAACGTCTGAGCTGTGAAAAAACCCCGCGCCCGGCCCAATGGGAGAATACTGTGGATACCCTAATTTGTTTTTCACGATCTCAATCATTTTCTCCTTATCAATCGCATGCGCGACGGCTTGTCGAAAATTCACATTTGTAAACCAGGCCAGCTTGTGCGGCTCAACAAAAGGCTTGCCTGTTTCCGGATTAACTCCCGAGTTCTGATTGAATGTAATAAAGTTGCTCCCGGTAGCAGGCCCTAAATCATAGACGGTAAAGTTCCTCTCCTGTTCAAGCGGTTTAAGTAACGGATAATCCATGCCGCGCAATCCATAGGAATCGGTCACCCCTTCCACAAACTTCAGTAAAGCAACATCCAGGTTCCCAACGATCAAATAAATGATCTTGTCGATATAAGGAAGTTGATCGCCTCCGGCTGAGCGTTTCCAATAGCGGGGATTGCGTTGAAAAACTAACCGCTGCCCCGGATCATAACGGACCAGCATGTAGGGCCCGGTCCCGACGATCTCGCTGGGCGCCGTATCAATGCCCCAGGTGAAATTGAATTTCCCCTCATCAACGATGTTTTTAAGTTTGTGTTTGGGAAGGATCGCCTGCCCCATACCTCTTAAGAACGGGGCAAACTTGACGGGAAGCGTGAACCGAACGGTATGATCATTGACTTTCTCAACCGTAAATATCTGGCCCTCAATGGTAAAGGTATCTCTTGCCGAGCTTGGAATATCAGGGTTATAGACCAGATCATTAAAGGTGAAGAGAACATCGTCAGCTGTGAAGGGCTGTCCGTCGTTCCAAAGGACATCTTCGCGCAGATAAAATGTCCAGGTCAGACCATCCTCGCTCACGTCCCAGTGTTTAGCCAAATGCGGCTCGACTTTGGTCGTAAAAGCATTGGTCGTCATCAGCCCCTCAAAGATGTAGCCGGTAACCAGCGTCGTCGATGTTTCTTTGGCGATAATACTGTTGAAAGATTTGGGATCGGAGGTCGTGGATAAAACCAATTGACCGCCGTATTTACTGGAAGGAGATATCTGCCCATATACTAAAGGCAAGAAAATCAAAGTCAGAAATAGCCAGGCAAATATCTTTTTAAAAGACATGCTCATTTCTTATCGACGGATTAAAAAAGTGTGTAGATGAACGGAGCTACTGCCGAACTCTCCGTAAAAACAACAAGAAGACTTAACAACACAAGAATAATAACGACCGGCGCAAGCCAATACCGTTTTCGAACCCTTAGAAAATCCCAGAACTCCATTACTATGGAAACTTTGGACATGTGTTTTCTCCTCTTAAAACTGTCTTGTGTAGTCGTTTGAATCGAAGACAACTTGATCTTTGGTGACCCAATAGGAACCGGCCGCGGGGTCGATTCTCCGGTCAAGCAGATCTTTTCTTAGCACCCTTAGTATAATACCAACAATCCCGAAAACCAGATAGAACAAAAGCGAAAGAATGACCGCGGTGATCACGCTCCCGATGAAATGGGCCACGCTCATCCATCGCTTATAGAACGCTTTCAGCGAACGGTAGTTCACTGTTGTGATGAAGACCATCGCGACAATACCCGGCAACAGGATCCCGTGCGCAATATGCCAGCCGTCGTGGTGGCGCCAGAAATGAAGACTGATCAAACCGAGGATCACCGCCACGCCATAACCGAAAACCTTTAATTGTTTTTTCTCCTGGCTCATACTAGTCGAGAACGGCCGAGACATCCGCCTTCCCCCACTCCTCTCTCTCCGGTTGTTCGTTTTTGTCGCAAATAAAATTCCCGAGAACAAGATAGTCCATGTCCGTGCGCATAAAACAGCGGTAGGCATCCTCAGGCGTGCACACGATCGGCTCGCCGCGGATATTAAATGATGTATTGATAACCACCGGGCAGCCTGTCTTTTTATGAAATTCCTTAATGATCCTGTAATAGACGGGCTTCGTTCTTTCCGAAACCGTTTGAATACGGGCCGAATTGTCGACGTGCGTGACCGCAGGGATCACCGATCGCCGGACATTCAACCGTTCGCGGATGTCCTCGGACTTATTATCGGTCTCGCCCGTCAATTTATCCGACCGGACCGGCGCAACTAACAACATATAAGGACTGGCCCGGTTTAAGTCGAAATATTCACCGACCTCCTCTTCGAGGACGCTCGGCGCGAACGGGCGGAACGACTCGCGAAACTTGATCTTGAGATTGATGATCCGCTGCATCTTCTCCGAACGCGAATCGGCAATAATACTGCGCGACCCTAAAGCCCGGGGACCGAATTCGACGCGCCCGTCAAAAAGCCCGACAACCTTTTGCTGATCGATCAGTGCCGCGACTTTTGCCGGAAGGTCAGCGGCGGAATTTTTCTCGTAGGGGATGCCTTCCTGTCGGAGGAAATCTTCTATTTGCTCATCACTGTAGCACGGCCCAAGATAGGAACCGCTTTGCTGGTCGTCGATATTATTGCTTTCCCGCTGATGGTCCAAATAGCGATACCATATGAACAGCGCGACGCCTAGCGCCCCGCCGGCATCGCCGGCCGACGGCTGAATCCAGACTTGCTTGAATTTACTTTCCCTCAATATTTTTCCGTTGCCGACGCAATTAAGTGCGACCCCGCCGGCTAAACATAAATTATCTTTTTTCGTCACGTCATGGACATGATTGGCCATCTTGAGCATGATCTCCTCGGTCACGTCCTGGATCGACCGGGCAATGTCCATATCCTTTTGAGAGATCTCCGTTTCCGGCTTACGCGGCGGGCCGCCGAAAAGTTTATGAAATCTTTGGTTCGTCATCGTCAATCCCACGCAATAATTGAAATACTTCATGTTCAATTTAAACGAGCCGTCCTCTTTTATATCGACCAGTTCGCTTTTAATACGATCGCGATATTTCGGCTCCCCGTAAGGAGCTAATCCCATCAGTTTATACTCCCCGGAATTAACACGGAAACCCACATAATAGGTAAAGGCCGAATAAAGAAGGCCCAATGAATGCGGAAATTTGATTTCGGAAATCAGGTTAAATGCATTGCCCTTGCCCGAACCAAAGCTCGAACTCGCCCATTCTCCAACACCATCGATCGTCAATATCGCCGCTTCATCAAAAGGAGACGGATAAAACGCCGAAGCGGCATGGGATTCATGATGTTCGGTAAAAATGATCTCGCCGTCATAATCAAGCGCTTTGCAGATAAGGTCTCTTAAGAATATTTTCTGCTTAAGCCAGATCGGCATGGCTTTTAGAAAGGAAAGGATCCCGATAGGAGCATAAGCAAAATAAGTGAACAATAAACGTTCAAATTTAATGAACGGCTTCTCATAGAAGCCCACAAAACTCAACTCTTGGGAAGTAATGCCTGCCTCGCTAAGACAGTAGTTGACGGCATTGATGGGAAAGGATAGATCGTGTTTTTTGCGGGTAAAGCGCTCTTCCTGGGCGGCGGCAGTGATCTTACCGTCTTTAACCAGACAAGCTGCACTATCATGATAAAAAGCCGAGATGCCTAAAATATAGATACTTTTTGGGCTGGGCATTGAAATGCGGTAACCTGTTTCGTTTATGGAGTTGAGACCACCGGAGTATCCTCAGGAACGATGTCTTCGGGAACCTCTGTAGATGGCTTTGATGTTGCCCTCTCTTCGATGGCTTTTACCTGTTCGTCAACCTCTTTGGCCGCCGTTTCACCAGTGCCCAGTACCGGCATCTGCGCTGCGGGAAACACCTCACTAGACATAAGTGATTTGCTTTTCTGTGCCGAAAGCACAGCTATCCCCAAGCAGGTAATCAGAAAGATCGTGGCAAAGATCGTTGTGGCCTTGATCATAAATTCGTTTGTCTTTGCCCCGAAGATCGATTCGGCTGAAGCAAAACCTTCGGTCAAGCCACCCCCTCGTCCTGATTGCATAAGGATAATGACAATAAGCAAGACAGCAACAATAGCATGTAAAAACATAACAAATCCGGTCATAATATATTTCCTCGTTATTGAGCGACACTACAGCTATTTTTAATAATACCGATAAACGGCTCTGCCTTCAAACTGGCTCCACCAACGAGCGCGCCGTCAATATCCGGCTGGGACATTAATTCCGCGCTGTTTTCCGGCTTAACGCTCCCTCCATATTGAATGCGTATCGTTTGGGCAATATTTTCGTCGTATAATTTTGCTAACAAGCCCCGGATGAACTGATGGACTTCTTGGGCCTGGTCGGGTGTGGCGGTCTTCCCCGTTCCGATCGCCCATACCGGCTCATAGGCAACGACCAGCTTCTCCATTTCCTCGGCCGTCAAACCGGAGAAAGCCCCTTCGCATTGCCTTTGAATAACATCGAACGTCTTGTCGTCTTCCCTCTCCTGAAGGACTTCGCCGACACAAACGATCGGGGTAAGACTCTGGGCAAGCGCGGCCTTGATCCTTTTATTGACCATTTCGTCGGTCTCGCCGAAATACTGGCGTCTTTCAGAGTGACCGATGATCACATACTGCACGCCGATATCTTTAAGCAAAGGTGCTGAGATCTCGCCGGTGAAAGCCCCGGAATCCTCCCAATAAACATTCTGCGCACCGAGGCCGATATTTGATTCGCTTAAAATATCTTTGACATCCGTCAGCGCCGTCGCAACCGGACAGACGACAATATCCACATCCGTGATATTGCTTAAACCTCTCTTGAGCAACGTAACAAGTTCAATGGCTTCTTGAGAGGTATTATTTAATTTCCAGTTTCCCGCAATGATCGGTTTTCTCATTTGGCTCCCACCTTATCTTGATCTGTTAAAGCTACGATTCCCGGCAGTTGCTTCCCTTCTAAAAGTTCAAGGGACGCGCCGCCGCCCGTCGATATATGTGTCATTTTATCATCTAATCCAAATTTGCTGACCGCCGCCGCTGAGTCACCGCCGCCGATAATGGTCGTGACATTTTCCAGCCCGGCCAAATATTCGGCGATCTCTCTGGTGCCCTGCGCGAACGCGTCGATCTCAAAAACACCCATTGGCCCGTTCCAAACGACTGTCTTGGCCGTTGAAAGAACCTCCTTATATTCCGCGCGCGTCTTGGGCCCGATATCGACACTTTCCCATCCGTCAGGAATGTCCTCAACGGTCCGCCTTCCTTCCGGCTTGTCAAAACCCTCGACGATAACATAATCTGAAGTCAGTACCATTTGCACGCCGACTGCCTCAGCTTTCTCTAAAAGGCTCTTGGCCAGATCTACTTTGTCATTTTCACAAATGGAATTTCCGATACTCTTTCCCTGCGCCTTAAGAAACGTATAGGCCATCCCGCCGCCGATAATGATCGCATCCGCCTTGGATATCAGGCTCTCGATCAAGAGGATCTTATCGGAAACTTTGGCCCCGCCAAGAACCACAACAAAAGGTCTTTCCGGATCATGAATCGCTTTTCCGAGAAAATCAATTTCCTTCTTTAAGAGAAATCCTGCCGCAGAAGTTAAGTGATGGGTGATCCCTTCGGTTGAAGCATGCGCGCGATGGGCCGTACCAAAAGCGTCATTGACATAGATATCCGCTAAAGAAGCCAGCTGCTTGGCAAAATCAGGATCGTTCTTTGTTTCTTGCTTGTGAAACCGTAAGTTTTCAAGAAGGATAACTCTCTGAGTACTGCCTTCAATCGCCGTCTTGATCTCATCGCCAACGCAATCATCGAGCTTAAGCACTTCTTCGCCAAGAAGTTCCTGGAGTTTCTCGGCTACAGGCGTAAGCCTCATACGCTCAACAACTTCACCTTTTGGCCGCCCTAAATGGCTCATCAGGATCAATTTAGACGGTTTTTGCTCCAAAATATATTGAATAGTCGGTAAGGCCGCTTGAATACGCATGGTATCCGTAATATTCAATTGATCATCCAGCGGGACATTGAAATCGGCCCGCATAATCACTTTTTTCCCTTTTAAACCGATATCTTTGACCGTAAGTTTATTCATCACAACCTCTTTTGTTTATAAAATAATATTAATATCTTATGCTGAAATTTCATATATTATAGCCAAGCTTTCCATTTTGTCAAACTAATCCTGGCAGAATAAAAAGTGCTAATTTTTTGAGTTCCTTAAAAATTCAAGAGGACTGGTGCGACCTGCGGAAAGGATTTCGCTCATAACCGAATTTTCTGATAAATTTCGCTATGTGTACAATGACGATCAAAACGCTTGCCATCAGCATAATGATAACGGAAGCGCACAGAATTCCAATTTTTTCAATGATCTTTTTCATATAGCTTTTAATAGCCTTTAAATGATCGTAAAGTCGCTCTTGTAAAACAGTTCGTGACGCAAATGCCGGACCAGCGCCAGGTCAGGCGCGAATTTATACATCTTGTTTTTCAGTTTCTGGGCATAGTAATAGCTGACAAATTTAGCCGCCTTTGTGGCCACAAACCGCAATGGCTTATTCTTCAAGCTTCCCATCACATTCTCCAGGGCGTTGGCCAGAATGCTCATGTAGGTGATATTCCCTAGATACGTACGCCCCTTTTTGTCGAACCAGGGGCTCCGGTGCCCTTCGATATCATAATCGTCGAAGACCCACTCGGCCCATCCTTCAAGGGATTCCGGAGGCTTAAGACTGTGCTTTATGGCTAATTCGAAATCCGGCGTTCCCGGAAGCGGGGTGAAACACGCCATCGTTTCAAACTGCGCCTGGGAATTTTCCTTTTTTATACGAAAACAAAGATCTATAGTTTCATCAATTTCTTTAAACGTTTCGGTGGGATAGCCGATCATTAATCCAAAAACCGGAATGATCCCGTGTTTTTTACATCGCCGACTGGCTCCGAACGTCTGCTCGATCTTAATGCCCTTGTTCATCAGATCTAAAATTTTCTGGGACCCGGATTCAGCGCCGAATTTCAACGTGTACGCGCCGGCGCGCTTAAGAACATCAATATCATAATCGGAGGCTTTCATGAACACATCAGCTCGTGTTCCCGACGTGTAAAAACAAACATTCAGATTTTCCCTGATCATCCCCTCGCATATCTCCGTTGCCCTTTTCCGGTCGATGTAGAATTCATCGTCCCGCAGCCAGATGCCGTTCAAGTTAAAACGCCTCACATGGCTGACAATCATATCGAGACTCTTCTCGACCGACATTGCCCGCCATTTGCGCTCGCGGATCGTCGCGCTGCTGCAGAACCCGCATCGAAACGGACATCCACGGCTTGTCTGGCCGATATCGAGAACGCGAGAGCTTGTCTTTAGATACATATCCGAGTGAATATATTTCTCGGTATCGATCAACTCCCATGGAGTCGGCAGTAGGGCATCGACGTCAAGAAGAGGCCGCGATTCTGTCTTGATCGCCTTTCCCCCGTCGGTAAAATAAATCCCTTTGACCGTGTTCAGATCGCGTTTTTGGTCAAGAGCCCCAACGAGGTCCAGGAACGTCGCGTCCCCCTCCCCTCTGACGACAATATCGACATGATCATGCTCAAGCGTTTGATAGGGCGCTACCGAAGGATGACATCCGCCCCAAACGATCGGGACTTTCCCACCGGTTACATTCCTCACCATTTGAGCCAGCATAATGGCATTGCGGATCTGCGTTCCGGTCATGGAAGATATCCCGACGCAGATCGTGTCATTTGAAAGATAATCTTTTAAGATATCCTCGGTAATAATATGGATCCTCTGATCGAGAAGCTTGACATGATAGCCCGCTTTCAGCAAAGGCGCTGCCACCGTCAATAATGCGTGCGGCGGAGCAATGGTCGACCCGAAATCCATTCCCGTTTTTGGATAGAGGAAAAGAACATCCGGTTTTGTTTGTACTTCTGTATTAATCATATTGTTCTTAGGCCCCTATATGAAATTTTCAACATTTCATTGCCTCAACATACACTGTTTCTAATTCGCGTTCGGGAAGCTCAAGGGCTTCTAGACCAGGCATCTTGCCCTCTAACCGGGTGCATCGTTTGATATCTTTAAATCCCGCCACTTCCAAGATGTGCGCAAGCGAATCAAAATCATAAAACCATTTATGCGCGCCCCCGCTGTCATAAGCTTTCGCCGCAAGTATTTCTCCCGCCGTCTCAGCTTGGGAAAAAGCGCACCATTCTCGAATAAATTTATTTTCAAAGAAATCCACATTCTTTTCCACATAATTTCTTGCGTATATTTCCAGGTCCGGACAACTAAGACGGATCACGCCGCCAGGCTTCATGACACGGAAACTTTCTTTTAAGAACCGGATCCCATGGTTGAGATCTAAATGCTCGATAAAATGGCTTCCGGCAATAAATGAGATCGAGCTGTCATTGATCGGCCATCGTTTAAGCAAGTTGTAATTAAGCTGTAGTGTTCCTTCTATCTCTTCAACCCTGCCATACTCTTGTTTTGGTTCATATAGAATATTTAACCAGCCCTTTAAGAAAACAAGGCCGCATCCGACGTGAAGTTGAGTAACGCCGCGTTTGACAATATCCTCGCACAACCGCTGGCCATTCCATTTTGTATAACGCAATAAAACATGGGAATACACCTGCAGAAAGAATCCCTTGATCTTCATAATCCTTTTTTTCCACTTATTTGAACCCGCCATCATTTCCCCATCACCGCGCAGACAACATTATTTTAGTTCATAAATATAAGACAGCGGCGTTTCCGCCTTGATCTTATAATCAGCCGTTATCATATCCATCACATCCCGGAATTTTTTCCGGTTTGGCTCAAGCGCTAAATAGACATCTTTCCAATTTTGAGAAATTTCTTTTTGCAATATAACATAGCGGGGTCTTGAAGACTTAAACTTTGCAAGAAAATCCTCATGCCAACGGTCGTTGAACCAGGTAAATGTCGCAAGCGGGTATTTCCCGAACCCGCGACGACCACTAAGAAAATTATAGGTCCCGAAATCCGGATACGTAAAGATATCTTCATCTTCCTCGACGTAGTTTCTCATGAAGCTAACGATTTGTTCCAACTCATCGGCCTGTTGTACAGGCACAAGAATGCCTTCGGCGCGTTTGACATTCACAGCACGCGTCTCTTCGTTCGCCAAGGGCTTTAAGTGTTCTGTATCCTTCCCGAGGATCTTATCGCGCACAAACTTAAACGCAAAAAAACGGTGATTATACCTTTGTATCGAGTAGCCTATTGAAGAACATATAAAAATAAACATGAATGCATTTGCGGCATATATTTTCCATTCATCCCGATGGTACCATCTTATCGGAGCCTGTGCCTTCAATGTTATTGTTAGTGTCTTTTTCTTCTCAATGGCAGCCAGCAAAAACACCTCAATCAGAAAAAACAATAAAACCTTCTCGGGCTGAAGCGCCATTTCGAACTGGGCGGCCCATATTCCGCGAAATCCGGTATTGTACATAATAAACCCATAAACGCCCAAACAAATGATCATCAGGTCTTTCTTCGAAAAGGATCTCTTTTTTAACCTGATGAGCAAATAAACCAGGATAAATATGTATAGATAACTCGGCGTCATATGCTTGAAATTGGTATGGCCGGGATTGGTCATGGCCACAAAGGCTTCCGGGAAGTTCCTTGGGTAGACGGAAACAAAGTGAGGGTCGATCACCTCCTGCATTCTGGTAACGATCGTCCAGACCGAGTCAACATAAGGGATCAGTGCGCCATTCACAAAAAGATAAATCCCATAAGGAAGGACGATGAGACTCACCCCAAAGAAATACGCCCCAAGACTTTTGAGGATCAATCTCGTATCCTGCATATGTAGGATCTTAGAAACCGTCATCGCCGCTAAAACACCCAAAAAAGGATACACCCCCATCTCAATACTCGTAAATCCCGCCAAGGCGCTGACAATACCTGCGCCAAACATCCACCTTGACTTATTTTCTTTAAAGAACTTGATGACAAACCACAAAGCTAATAAGCCGAAGGCATAGCGCATCCCTCCCCAATAGGTAAAAACAACCCGGGGAAAAGCCCTGCCGATGAGAACAGGTGCCATCAGATAAAGAACACCTCGCGTTTTGAATATCTCTTTGGCAATAAGAATGCAGAGGATCAAACAAAGAACATTCCCAAAGTAAAAATAGGAATACAACACCTTCAAATGTATCCCAAAGATATTCATCAAAAAAGCCGGCATATAAAGTTCGAAAGGGCCTCGAAGATGGAAAAAATCTCGGTAGGGAATTTCACCATTGAGAATGGACTGAATGCCGGGAAGATATAAGCCGACCTCAAAAATATTGATCTTGCCGTGGGCAAAATGCGGGTGCAGTGTGATCAGGGCCGTGAATACCGCCAGGATAAAAACGTCAAGATAGCGGGGCGCCGTCATAAATTTCGTTTTTAGGGATTCTTTCAGCAAGGGCTTATTCCTTAGCAAACTCTATCTTTTGTATAGCGACAACAAGCCCTATCGTAACCCACAAAAGACTCCCAAGCTGAACAGAGTAAAAGCTGGTATCAAAGAAACTGTGGATCAGAAATCCTAACAATCCCGTCAAACATCCCAGTAAAAGTATTTTTTGAGACGGCACTTTTATTTTTTTTAGCGACCGAAAAGAACATCTGAAAAGCACGATGAGCATCCAAAGAAATATAGATATACCTATGAAGCCTGTTTCTGAAGTCAACTGCAAATAAGAATTATGCGGATATCCTCCCCAACCGACTGTATATCTCTGGGAAACCAATGAATACGTATTTAGCCCCGATCCAAATACCGGATAATCCCTGATAATATTCGAGGCTCTTTTCCAATATCCCAATCGGTTGTTTTGTTCGGCAAAAGATTTTTTATCATTGATCGGTATCCTCTTTTCCGCCAGTCTTGGATAAAAAACAGAGAAAAAGATGACGGTCACCAACACAAAAGGCAAAAACACTTTGCGATTAGTCACACCGAACACCGTAAGGCTTAAGAAAAACCCGATCCATGCCCCCCGCGAATAAGTTAAACCAAGACAGACGGTCGCAAGCACAAAAATAATAAATGTAAGGATTTTTAGTTTGCAAAAATGTGACAGAAAAGGGTCCGGAAGAGACTGAACATCTGTCTGTTTTTGTTTGAAAAGACCTACAACAAGCAGGCTCAATAATATTGGAATCATAACAACCAAATAAGCCGCAAAATCATTTGCCTGCCGTAAAGATGATGCCACCCTTCCTTCAAAAATATGTCCATGAATAAATCCATGGCCTACAAAATACTGATAAAATCCATTTGTGCAAATCAATAGGCATGAGATCAACAAAGTTGTTAAAAAAATCTTTAAGCGTTTTTTGGAATTGATGCATTCAACAAAATTAAAATATAGAAACGCACTTTGCAATGATTTCCCCATAAACCCTTCAAAACTTACACCGGGATGCTGGCTCAAAAAAACAGAGATGAAATTAAACAATAGAAAAATTGCAATCGGCCAGTTTAAGCAATTGTCAACAGGCTTGTAAGCTTTTAGAAACTCATATCCTTTTTTCCAAAAAGAATAATGTATCCCTTCTGAAGATTTCTGCTTTAAGTCGCCATAAAACATGGCTCCTCTTTTGAGAAGATAGAAAAAAAGAGCCAGCCCCGTAAATAGCTCAGAAAGGGCAATGGAAATCGGCAGAAAATAAATAAGAGCAAAAAAAGAAAAAGCCATGCCCTTGTCACACCAAATGATAAACTGCTTATTTCGCATATTCATTTAAACCTTCAATGATAACTTGTTTTTTTCTTGTACCAATTTATTGTTTTCTTTAAGCCTTCTTCCAATGAAATTTTAGCTTCAAATCCAAATCCTTTCTTGGCCCGCGTAACATCCAAACGCCGTCTAGGCTGACCGTCGGGTTGAGAATTATCCCATATTACTTTTTCGTCAAAACCGGTCAATTTAACAATCATATCGACCAAATCTTTAATAGAGATCTCAAAACCCGAACCAATGTTTATCGGATCGGATTTGTTATATTTCTCCGCAGCTAATACGATACCGCGAGCAGCATCATCAACATACAAGAACTCTCGAGTAGGCTTACCTGTTCCCCATACTGTTATCGATTTCTTTTTTGCTTTCTTGGCATCAAAACATTTTTTGATGACAGCCGGAATAACATGCGATGAATATTGGGGGAAAAAATTATCATGCGGCCCATAAAGGTTTACCGGAAGAAGATAGATTGAATTAAAATCATATTGCTGCCGATAAGCTTGCGACTGAACAAGTAGCATTTTCTTAGCTAGCCCGTACGGCGCATTGGTCTCCTCGGGATACCCCTCCCATAAATCCTCCTCTTTAAAAGGGACTTTTGTAAACTTCGGATAAGCGCATATCGTTCCGATCGCAACGAATTTCTCAACATTAAAGCACCGGGCCTGGTCGATCAACTGCGTGCCCATAATAAGATTGTCGTAATAAAACTTCCCGGGGTTTTCCTTATTCGCCCCGATCCCTCCGACAACCGCAGCAAGATGGATAATGAGATCCGGCGCATGCTCTTTGAACATCCGCTTAATGACACTTGTCCTCCGTAAATCGCATTTCTTACTTCGAGGAATAAATATTTTTTTGCATCCTTTTTTCTTAAGCAAACCGACAACTGATTTTCCCAAAAAACCAGCCCCGCCCGTAACAATAACTTTTTTTTCTTCCCAAAATTTCATAACACATCTCTAGAGTTTAGAACAATTTTAATTCTTATTTTTCCGCGACCCCAACACCGTATAATTCCTTCTTAACCAGCGCTAAATCCGCATCAACCATCATATGAACAAGCTGTTGAAAATCTGTCTTTGGCTTCCATTTTAAAACCTTATGCGCTTTAGTGCTATCCCCGATCAGGCAATCAACTTCTGTTGGGCGGAAATATTTTTGATCGATCTCAACATGATTTTGCCAATCCACCTCGGCATACCCAAAGGCTTCATCGAGGAACTCGCGAACTGAATGGGTCTCTCCTGTAGCGATCACGTAATCATCCGGACTATTTTGTTGTAGCATCAGCCACATGGCCTCAACATAATCACCGGCAAAACCCCAGTCTCTTTTTGCGTCAACATTCCCCAAATATAATTTTTCCTGAACACCTAATTTGATTCGGGCTAATGCCATCGTTATTTTCCGCGTCACGAACGTTTCTCCACGGCGGGGGGATTCATGATTGAATAAAATACCGTTACAGGCAAACATGTCATATGCCTCACGATAATTCACGGTCATCCAATAGGCATAGACCTTAGCTGCTCCATAAGGGCTTCGGGGATAGAACGGCGTGCTTTCACTTTGGGGAAATTCCTTGATGTTTCCGAACATCTCAGAACTTGAGGCCTGGTAAAACTTTGTTTTGATCTGAGAATCCCGGATAGCTTCAAGCAATCGTGTTGTCCCGACAGCTGTGATCTCAGCTGTATATTCGGGTATTTCAAAACTTACTTTAACGTGACTTTGGGCCCCTAGATTATAAACTTCATCAGGTTTTATAGTCTTAACGATTCGGTTTAAAGAACTTGCATCATTTAGATCGCCATGAACCAATCTTAGATTTATATCCTTCTCATGCGGATCCTGATATAAATGGTCAACGCGGCCCGTATTGAAAGAACTTGAACGCCGGATAAGGCCGTAGACCTCATATCCTTTTTGGATCAAGAATTCAGCTAAATAAGACCCGTCTTGCCCGGTAATACCAATAATTAATGCTCGTTTGCGGCCAGCCACGCTCTCTCCTTATATGGTAATCAAAGAATACTGCTATTTTCCATAATAGCCATTATAGGCATTAATATTCTTATAACAATACCTATATCTTTTTTCTCCCAAACACATCGGCAAGAAAGTAGATAATAAACCATTCTAGGATATTCGTCAAGATATTGTGTGATCCGTTGGGAAGAGTGAAACAATCGTGAAGAAGGCAGTTCGGCGGGAATACCTCTAATCCTCAATAAGCGCCTTTGCCTTTGAAAACGACGGGAACCGTCTGCAGCAAGATGTTTAGGTCGAGCCAAAGCGACCAATTATTAATATACCAGACATCCCATCTGACTAAACGCGCAAAGGAAAGGTCACTGCGCCCTCGGATCTGCCAAAGTCCAGTGATCCCGGGCCTGACCTCTAATCTCTGCAGCTGGCGAAAATCTTCTTTCTGAATCTGTTTAATGGGTAAAGGCCTCGGGCCCACTAAGCTCATATCCCCTTTAATAACATTGAAGATTTGAGGAAGTTCATCCAAGCTGTACTTTCTTAATATTCGACCAATTTTTGTAACCCTTGGATCTTTCCTGATCTTGAAAATAGGACCATCCACTTCGTTCTTGTCCTGAATTTGACTAACCACCTGGTCCGCATCCGTTCGCATGCTGCGGAATTTATACATAGAAAACATTCGTCCCCCTCGCCCATACCTCCTGGAGAAATACAATACAGGGCCGGGGCTGTCCAATTTTACAAGAATCGCAATGCCCAGTAAAACAGGAAAAACAGTAATCGCTAAACACATCGCAACTATAAAATCAAAGAATCTTTTTCCAATCTGCTTATGGGAGGTCTTCCCATCACAATATTCCAGGATCGGAATAAACCCAATGTTGTATTTGGAAAATTCCCCTGACATGAGCTCAAACCCGTGCGGCACAACACGGACAGCAACCCCCAATTCTTTCGCTTGTTCAAGTAATTTCAGGAAAACTCTTCCATCATGATGACAAGTCACAAATATCTTGTTAATAAACTCTCTCCGTGCAATCCTGGGAAAATCCGAGATCGTTCCAAGAATCTTCGGTTCTCCTGATTCTAAATCATCTTCTTTGAAATCGTCAAGATAGCCGACGATATTCAATCCCAATGCAGGT
The DNA here is from genome assembly GCA_023140095.1 of Candidatus Omnitrophota bacterium. The sequence continues at coordinate 15,550 of JAGLMJ010000004.1, forward strand.
TTTTTCCTGATCTCTTTAACAAGAGTTTCGCCGATCTTTCCCGCGCCAACAATTAAAACATTAAAATTATTATAGCCTTGCATCACAAGATACTCCACGAGCATGCGTTTTAAGATCCGCCATACGGATAGGGAGAAGAATGCAAACGTCGTGGCGAGAAATAAAATTGATCTCGGAAAATTGGAAAGCTTGATGACAAACATAGCGACAATCATCATCAAGGAAGACAGAAACACCGATTTGACAACCTCCCAAACCTCAACCGTCTCAAAGATCTCGCGCTTCGTTTGATACAAGCCATGCGCATTGTTGACAAATATAATCACGAGGATCCAGAAAAGAAAAAGAAAGCGAAATGGATTGATGGGATCAAGAAATATGTTGTGGGGAGTTACGTCAAAAGACAGCGTCCCTTCCCTTATCCAACAAGCAACAAAAAGGGAAAGAGCAAGCAAGATTATGTCGATAAGAATATAAAAACTCTTAACAATTAAATAGCGGCCGATACGTATCATGCTTTATTTTTCTGGTCTTGATTTCAAGACATGCTTCATTAATAAGTAAATGAATCTCGTGTTTCCGATAAGATATCGCTTCCATAATCTTCGCGGTTCGTTGCAAAAGCGGAAAAACCATTCCAATCCACATTTCTGCATCCAACAAGGAGCCTGTTTTTTTACCCCAGCAATAAAATCGAATGCAGCGCCAACCCCAATCATCACAGGGACATTTAATTTCTGCCGGTGCTCATACATCCAATAATCCTGTTTAGGCGAGCCAAGCCCTACCCATAGAATGTCGGCATTTGACCCGTTAATCTCATCTATAACCTCTTGGTCTTCCTGAGCATGAGAAGGCTTAAAAGGCGGCGCATGCCCGCTAATATTAATATCAGAAAACTTCTTTTTTAATACATTTTCCAGTAAACTGCAAGTACTTTTCGTTCCACCGTATAAATAATGCTTATATCCTCTTTCCTTACCCTTTTCGCATAAGGCTAACATAAGATCCGGCCCATAGGTCCGTGCGATATTCTTATCTCCCATGATCTTTGCCATCCAGACCAGCGGCATGCCATCGGGGGTTATCATATCGGCATTGCCCAAAATCTTTTTATATTCAGGGTCCGATTGGCAGTCAACAATCGTCGAAACCGGCGCGACACAAATATAAGTTTTTTTTCGTTGTCTTATCCATCCGTTAATAATCTCACAAGCTTGCGGTATATTAACCGAACTAATTGGAACATCGCAAATATCAACAGATTTCATTATCTTCATTTCTTTTTCATAACTAATTCTTCGTATTGTTCTAACGCTTTTTCTGCAATCGAATCCCAGTCGAAATCTTTAACCACATCCCTAGAAATTTTTCCCTGATCCTCTAGATTGTTATTCTTGACCAGTCTTAGAACAGCCTCTTCAATGAACTTTGGATCATTAGAATTTAAGACAATGCCATTCTGCCCCTCATTAACCAACCAAGGCTGCGCTGTTGTAATAACCGGCAATGAGCAGGCCATAGCCTCCAGAGTACTTATACTCGATCCTAAAAATGAAAAGGCCGAAATATAAATATCGGAAGCCTTGTAATATTTATACAAATCATTTTCTGAAACATTTTTAAAATGCCGGACATAGTCTTTCAGCCCTCTTTGCTTGATCATTTCATATAGCTCTTTTTCTTGATAACCGCTGCCGATGATAACCAGTTTTATCTGAGGAATTCTAGATATCAATTTCTCCAATGCCATAAGAATTTTATCGATCCCCTTATCCGCAGCCAGACGGTTAACCGTAATTAGGACCACATCCTCAACGGTTAATCTTAATTCCTCCCTTGATATAAACGTCTTCTCGAGAGCCTGATCAATAGCTACAATATCCACCCCAACCGGAATAACCGCACCCTTCCTGTCCTCTAGATGGTAAAGCTCACAAACTTCTTGCCGAAAAATTTCATCTTCAAGAAAAATGTGGTCGCAATTTTTCAGGCAAAAATACATCGGTTTAATTTTAAATAAATATTGCGCCAGATACTTAGACTTAACCATCATGCTTGAGAACGGTGTAATCTTAACCTTCTCTTCTTTTATTTTCTCAAATTTTGAAGCTGTCAAGTTTGCAGCATCATTTAAAGTAATCGGATTACTCAGATAATTGTCCGTGAAAATATGAGCAACAACAGGCTTTCTGGGTCGCTTCTTCAAATACCGGTAACTCGCCATGTCAAATGCATGTAATAAGTCGAACTCTTTGTCCTTCAAATAACACGCTAACGAATGGCTGAAAAGATGGACACCTAACCAGCCGATGGGATATTCGAGATAACGATAGATGGAGGGGCGCAGAAAAGTGTATTTGAGGTCTTCGTATGTCTCTGTGCGCGGCGCTCCATTGTCCAGCGGCGCAACGATTTCAAGGTCGACGCCCATGCGGACCAGGGCTTTGGCATAGTAGTAGACATATTTTTGGACACCGCCAAACGGATGGAACGGATAAACACTTTTAGCAGCTAAAACAACTTTCATAATGGACTAACCGGGAGAGAATCGCCCAATAATCATTCTCCCGTCATTTCTTTCTTCCGATTGTTCGTATACAGTCGCAAATATATTCAATCTCCCTCTTTTTCAAACCGCTGCCGGAAGGCAAATAAAGTCCCCGTCGGGCAATATCTTCAGCAACCGGATAATATTTTCGGGAAGCATATCCCATTTTCTTGAAAATAGGCTGATCATGTAGAGGGATGAAGAACGTTCTCGTATCAATACCCTTTGATTTCAATTTCTCCATAAACTTCTTGCGTCCCATCCCGAGCTTTTTATCAATAAGAATACTATACATCCAGTAGACATTCTTTACATTTGGCCGCTCAACTGGAAGAGCTATCCCCGGAACATCCTTCAACAAGGAATTATACAGCTCAGCGTTTTCCCGTCTCATTCTTACATATTGATCGATTCTCTCAAATTGCGCGAGGCCTATTGCCGCCTGGATATTCGTCATCCGGTAATTGAACCCCAGCTCTTTATGCCAAAATCTTTTTTCTTTTAGAAAAGACAAGTTCTTAAGGCTCCGACATCGTTCGGCGATTTTCTTGTCGCTGGTCAAAACCATTCCTCCTTCACCGCATGTAACGATCTTATTCCCGTAAAAACTAAAACAGCTAACATACCCTATACCGCCCGCCTTTTTGCCTTTATATTCGGCCCCATGCGCTTCAGCAGCATCCTCGATCACAAGAAGTTTATGTTTTCGCCCAATACGCATAATTGCAGTCATGTTGCATGGATGACCATAAGTATGGACAGGAACAATGGCCTTGGTCTTTTTTGTAATCACTTCCTCGATCTTTTCCGGATCGACATTCCAGGTATCTGGTTCTACATCAACGAATACAGGTTTTGCCCCGCAATATAAAGTGGCAAAAGCGGGTGACGCAATCGCAAACGCAGGCATGATTATTTCATCTCCTGGGCCAACTCCGGAAGCCGCCAAAGCTAAATGGAGGGCCGTCGTTCCACTGGTTGTTGCAATCCCAAATTTCTTACCGCAATACCGGCTAAACTTTTCCTCAAAGAGATGGACGTACTTTCCTGATGATGAAATCCAGTTAGTCTGGAGACAATCATCCACATATTTTTTCTCATTTCCATTCAAGTATGGCATGCAAACAGGTATCATCTGACTATTTCTCCTCAAATCTTTGCGTACTATCCGGATTATACGGCCCCTGCTTAATCTCAATCATTTCCGTTTCATCCAAGAACTCAAAACTATGCCCCCCTTGTATTAACAGGATCAGATCACCAGCTACTAATTCTTTTTGTTCGATCGATCGATTATCATCTCCAAAAAACGTGATCTTCACCCGTCCGTATTCAATATATAAAACCTCCTGAGAGGCCCCTCTCTGCTCGACCTTAACAGGAACATGGCGGTGAGGGCTGATGATTTCGCTTTTTTGTCGCTTGTGCCGTCCAATCTGCAAACTATCTCCATCCTCTGTGAAAAAGCGAATCTTTTCAGTTATTGACTGTTTACGCAAAATTAGAGCAAACCGCCGACCATCATGTATGATTTCTTCTGTACGCACCCTCCACCCCCTTCCACTTCGCAAGCCCGTCTTTAGCTGCGAACGGAGATTTGTTATAAAAACAATTTTCATTCGGCTGAATTATGCAAGCGAATGATATTCTTTTTGTTCTTCGGTCATAACAGCTCCTCGACGTACTTAAATCCGCTAAAAACTTCTCTCCTAATTTAAACATAATAGATTTGTGTGATTTTCTTTTTCTACTGTGTATGTTTTCAATAATTTTGCGACATCAACTGCATCTAATTTCTTCTCTTTTTCATTAAACTCATAGAAGCTGAGGCCATACGTACGAAGCACTTCTAAATATTCTGCGGGCTCTACACCAGACCTCCTAAGACCAAAGGGCCAAAATTCTGAGATTATTTTTACATTTTCTGTTTTTTTCAAAAGGTCAAACATTCCCTTAACTGCACCATATTCAGACCCTTCGATATCCATCTTAATAAAATTGATTTTTCCGCTAAAGTCTTTGAAATAATCATCCAGCCTCACACTTTCAATCTCAATAAAATTCCTTCCATCTTGCGAATCATATATCCTGTGATCTGCCAAGTTGTCTTCGCTTAAAAACAATTTAAGCCTTCCACTTTTCTCGGCAACAGCCTTGTTTATCAGCACAACGTTTTTATAGCCGTTATTTCTAACATTTCTTTCTAGAAGATCAAAACTGGTTGGATCTGGCTCAAAAGCAAAAACTTTTCCGTTTTCACCAACAAGTTTTGCAAATATCAGAGTATGATAACCGATATTCGCTCCAATATCCAAAACTATATCCCCGACTTTAACTTCTTTATTTATAAACTCTGTTTCGTTCTCCTCATAAACCCCATAAATAGACAAGCCCAAAGAGTCTTTTGAGTCTAAGAACATTTTATGTCCATGAATAATTATAGAATCCGATTTTATGTGTTCACGTACAAAGTCTTCGAGGGCCTTAATCAAATGGAATCTCCTCATCCCGTGGCCTCCCAAAACAAACTTAACCCCCTTATAAATTGCCAAAAATATCGTTTTCATATTTGTGTTTCCTATTTGATCATTGCAAGACAAACAACGCTTTGCGCAGCAGCCAAGCGACTTTTCAGGACTTTTTTCTCGGCATGAATGTCAAAGTAATATCCATCCTCACAGAATTGAGCGCTTGAAAAATCCCACTGATCATTTTCATATTTAAAGTAGGTTTCAGAAATTTTTGACGGCGCAAACGCCTTTTTTACTTTTTCGATCATAGCAGTATCAAAAATCTGGAACCACTTAAAGTTCTTATGCTTCCCATACGGAACGGTCAAATAAAGCGTTCCACCTTCCTTTAGAACCCTTTTTAACTCACAGATAGCAGTCAAATAAGCCTTCGTGTTATCCTCCTCTTTACTTTTATCCGGTGTATAGATTAATGTATTATTCATACCGACATGCTCAAGCGTTGAGAGGCATGCAATCGCATCGAATTTCTGATCACAAAACGATGTCCGTCGTAAGTCTTCATAAACGTAGGTGGGAGAAACTCCCTCCATGTACTCCCCTTCGGGATAGAGGGTGGCAACAAATAACTGGCGGTCTTTCAAATTAGGAAGAGTTAATATCTCTAAATGATTTAAGGTTGCCCCTGCATCAAGAAGAATCTTTTCATCATCTTTTATCTGTGAAAAGAACCACGGATACTCGACAGCCCGTTCATCAAGAGCAAAACCATAATTGAGCGGTAATTCTTTTTGCGCAAAAAATTCAGGATGCTCTTTAATGGTTTTCAGAATAAACGAAAGTTTATAGATTGAATATCCAAGGCTCCACGGCTTTCTTCCTTTCACTTTATAAATGAGGACCAGCAGATTCTTTAAGAACGAGCATCGCCCGATCAGTTTCTTGATTTTTCGTCGAATTTGTACAATTAATAATTGGTAAGGCATAAATTTATCAAAGCCCCCCTATTTAACTTATTCTGTTTCCATCCCTAAATTCCCAGCTTGCTCTTAATTCGTTCATACAATTTGATATGTAAACGGTTCGCCTTCCGGAAATATTTAATTGTAGCATCAAGCAACTCTTTTGATTCTTCGATAACATCAGGATAGGATTCGATAGGATCAAGCAAAAGCTCTATATCATATTTCATCGATCGATAAGTGTTTGTGCCAGTTCCGTCAAATCCGATATTCTGCGTTAAAGATTGAACAGGATATAACGTCAAGCCATTACGGAGAATGCTCGTTGCATACCATTGAATATCCCAAGTATCAACTTCACCTTTAATCTGTCTTTTCAGAAGCCGCAGTTGATTAATAGAATTATGAAAATTAAGCTCATATTCCAAATTGCGCCGCCGAATCATCTGCAGAAGTTTTTCCCCGTCTGACTCAAAATGTTGCCAGGCACGCTGCCACGTCCCCCACCCCCAATTGCCACTGCCTCTCATAAAAGAAGAGCTATTTGAGCGCAAACCAACTGGATACATATAGCCGCTCACATCCATAATACGTTCTTCATTTTCATATTTGTCTAAGGCTGTGTTAAGGAATCTCAAAAAATAAGGCGAAAGAAAATTATCATCTTCGAGAATAATTACCCGCCCAAACTCTTTACAAAACCGTGTCGTAACGTTAACGACCTGCCTGGCGCATCCTAAATTTTCCTGGTTTTCAAAAATTTCAATCCTCTTGCACCAAGGCCTCTCTGTGACAACCTCCTTAACTTCTTCTATAAGTTTTTTATCTTCAGAGGTTTTGGGCCCATCTATAAAAACAAACAACTCGCTATCCTTGGCTTCATCATTTGAAGAGATTGACTCAAGAGCCCGGCGGGTATGGTTTGGCCGATTGAAGGCAAAAAAGGCTAAAGGCGCCAGTTTCATAATTATCACGCTTAAAGTTCTAGAGAAGGATTAAATCGCCCTCTCCTATTAGTATAAATATTCCATACTATATATAGGCTCTTCCAATAAATCAAGAGCTTTAAAATTAGGCTCTTTCTCAGAATCTGTGGGTAAAAATCGGTTATTAATGGCTATGGAATCTGTGGAAAACCGTAATTCTAGAAGGTTTCCCACAGATTCTATTAACGAGGCTAAAATTAAGCAATTTCAGGATTGGCTTGGCCAACAAATGAATGGTATCTTTAGCTATCTAGCTTCTGTATGCAGAATACTTAAGATTCCACGACTTTTTCATTGCTTTTACAGATTGAAATCATTGGCTATGTCAAGAGCGAGCGGAATGGCTTCCCTTCTCGGCAATGGATAATGCAGTACTGATAATACACCTGAATAGGCCGTTTGGATTTTTTCCTGAAAAATATTTATTCGTCTTCCGACATTACAAGAATTAACTTACTGTGTTCCCATAGAAAGAGCATCACCTAAATCATCAGTCATCTTATCAATCAGCACTTTCGCCCCGCGATCATTCAAATGATCACGGTCAGTAAATAGCTGCGGATCATCAATTAATTGTTCATAATCAAGAAAATGATGAACGTCAAAATTTTCATAGACATTTTCAATCTTTTCTCTGAATTCCTTTGCAATACTATCATGGTATTCAACCGTCACAGGGAACCGAACGGCAACAAGCCTTATGTGGTTTTGCTTGCATAAATTAACGATTTCTTCATAGGCATTGATTAATCTCTGTGAAAGATTTCCTAATAAATGAATATAAGAAAAATTCTTCGCGTCTTCTACTCTCTTTTCCCGAGACATTTCTGCCCAAGCCTTACCTTCGCCCCTTCCGACACCATCAGCTGCTTCCTTCATAAATAGCTTCCGGAGCACTTTTTTTCTGAAATACGTGTAAAGATTTGGGTCAAACACCGTTGAGATCTTCGAGTAATTGTATTTTATATCAACATCATACCATTTGTTAATATCGTCAACGCTTAAAAAAGCGCGCATTATATACTGATTATTAGTGTGCTCCTTCCTCTCCTGAAATAAATGAAAATCCGATGAGACCACTACCGTATCTATATTTGGGTTATTGCCCAACACATAAAGTAGCTTTAAATACATTTCGAATATACTATCATTCGCACGAGAAAGATTATAACACTTGAATTCGTTAATATCTTGCCCCAAGATCTCTCCATGTGAATCGCCTATCATTAAACAATTCCCCGGGAAGCTTCTTGCATTTTCTAGATTGTCAGTGTACTCGTTCTTTTTTTTAGAATAATAGCTGTGAGGAAGAACAGCAAAATTTAAAAAAAGCAATAAACAGCACGCAAATACAAAAACTTTTAAAACCATTATCCGCACGATATTTTCCTAGAATTTGAAATATATGAAATCTAAATTTGAACTAAAGTACCCCAAAAACAATATTGATAATGAAATAACGCCATAGCCCAACCATCGGCAAACCATTGGATTCCGATAATAAATCTTAACCAGTGAATATTTTTTATTCATCATTTCAACAGCCTGTAAAACAAATAACACGAGCACTGCAACTATGATTTCTATTTTAGTCAAACCCAATAATATTTCGCACCTTCCTGGAAGCATTAATTCACTTAAAAATGCCTTTGATCCGCTAAAATTAAGACTGTGCATGTAGATATAGCCTGCATCGGATATCGAATTAGCTCGAAATAAAACCCAACCAACGCAAACCAAATTGAATGTCAATATCATATTAATCAAATCCATCAATCTATTGTTTTTCAGGAAAGAAAATACTTTTATTCCTCCTTTTTTAACTAACACCGCAATGACCATTAAAGCCCCATGGTAAAGCCCCCATAAAACAAAGGTCCAATTGGCGCCGTGCCAAAGCCCTGAGATTGAAAACACAAGAATCAAGTTCAACAACAATCTTCCAAAGACAACTCGGTTCCCCCCTAGCGGGATGTAGAGGTAATCACGAAACCACGTTGAAAGCGAAATATGCCAACGCTTCCAAAATTCCGGAATAGACCTTGATAAATATGGCTGATTAAAATTTCTCATCAAATCAATCCCCAATATTCTTGCCGTACCTATAGCAATATCGGAGTAACCGGAGAAATCGCAATAAATTTGAAATGCAAAGAAATATGTTGCTACAATAAGCGGAACTCCTACATAGTCAGTCGGATTGTTATATACCTGATTAACAAAAGCAGCCAACCGGTCCGCAATAACAATTTTTTTAAAAATCCCCCACGCCATTAACAAAATCCCGCTTTTAACTCGCTCATATTGAAACGTATTGTCTCGATAAAACTGTTTAATTAAATTCCCCGCCCTCTCAATTGGACCCGCCACCAATTGCGGAAAAAATGAAACGTACAACGCAAATATACCTAAATGCTTTTCCGCTTTCTGATTTCCGCGATATACTTCGATACTGTAACTCAATGTTTGAAACGTATAAAAAGATATCCCTACTGGAAGTAACATATTGAAAGAGGGCACATTGTAGAAAATATTAAAATGGTTACTAGCTGACCGCAGGGAGTCATTAAATAAATTAAAGTATTTAAACGCGAAGAGCACTCCCAAATTCACGCACAGGCTTAAAATCAAATACTTCTTTCTTTTAGCCTTTGCCTTTATATTGGCCATTCTTAAACCACAAAAGTAATCTATCAGTGTCGAGAAAACTATCAATAAGATGTACTCTGCTTTCCAGCACATATAAAAATAGTAACTTGCACTCAAAAGCAGCATCCACCGATACTTTTGCGGCAAGACATAATTTCCCACAACAACTAATGCGAAAAACACAAAAAACTCTATTGAATTAAACGACATAACCTTTCCCTGCTAAATGACGTTCTCACTGATTTTATGTACCCTTTTAGACCAAATGAGCCAAAAAAATATCACTAGCGTGCTTAAGATTGATGCTGAAGAAAAATAAACACTTCTCGAAATGCTTAAAGAGGGCAGTCCGTTAAAAATAATATATATCAATAGTGTCGAGAAAAGGGCTGCTGCTAATGGCGAAAGTAGATAGGCTATTAAGGACAAACTTTTTCTTCTCATTTTTCCTATACGAGTGGCATAGCCAACAACGAAAAAATAAACTACCAGCGTACTCAACACATAAATCATCGGAATCATATTAAAAACGTCATGAAACATGTAGTTTGCTAATAATATACACGCAATTTGGAGGCATATCCCCATGACCCAACAACAGCTAACGAATATCATTTTTTTGTATATACGCGAGCATAAATAATCGCTGCTAATTTTACTAACACCAAGAGGCAGAAGAGAAACGATAAAAATACTTAAGACGATTATTGAAGGTTTGTATTCCGGAGCAAATTTTGTTATGACGAGCATACCCCACCAATAAAAAACTAACCAAAATATTGAGGTTACAATGCCATAGATCAGCATTGGGTTCATTAAATCCTCGAGGCTGGCATTCTCTCTTTCCGTCTTTGCTAAATGAAAATACATGCGCGCCTGAATAACTTGCTGGATAAGAAGAGGAAATATTGCCAGACACACCTGAAATATCCGAAAAGCAAAAGCATAATATCCAAGAGTCGTTTTATCCCAAATTAAAGCGACAATAGTCACGGAGATAGTATCAAAAATGCTGGTAGAATAGAATGCAAAAGCGAGCGAGCAGGTCTTTTTGATGTATTCAAAAGTTTTTCCGATCTGTAAACTCCACTGAAAAGTGAGTGGGCACAATCTGGAAAGATAGACCACGCTAATAATTGTTGCGCTCATGAAACATGGAAAGATGCTGTAAATCCCATAGCGCGGTAAACAATAGAAAAGGAGGGCAAGGCTAACCACCGCTTGAATCAATTCAGCAGCACCGCTGACTTGATATTGAAAAATAATGCGGGCATTTGTATTATAGGCCCGAAATAATTTATCGGTCAGCAAGTATCCCCCCAATGACAATGCCAAAACCCACCGCCCAAAGACAATATACCCAACAATTGTTAAACCTAAAGTTGCCATAAGCGACAAATAAAAGAACGAACTCCATCCTGTGTTTGCTGTTGCCTGCAAAGCAGTTTCGTCCTTTTGTCCCCGATGGTGGGGCAAATCCCTCTCAAGACCGATAGGTATTCCAAGCTCAAGAAAGGAAAAATAAAATACATAAAGAAGCCAAATGGTATACTCCCCCAGATTGCTCGGGGATAAACTCATAATGATAAAAAGACCGCGCAATCCCTTAATAAATCGTGATAAGAACCGCACGGGTCCCAACTGAATAAAATCTTTAATGATTACATTGTTCATTGTTCGCTATTCACGCATAGAATATGTGTTTAATTTTATTTGCTCCAATTATGGAACAATATCGTGTAGTATGCTGTTAAACGGAAAAAAATGGCGCTGACAATTTTTCTGTGCCATGGACGATTTTTTCCAGATACACATTTACACAATGCACATAAAGCGCTCCTCGATACCTTATTCATCGTATTCGCTTCTTTCCTGAAAACCATAATGTTACCGATCATCGCATAGAAATTGTAATCCATACCATAAAGAACCTCTTCCTCAATCAACCGAAAAGGACCCTCCCATGAGGTCCAACAGGCATCATGAAACAGCAAAAATCCTCCCGGAGCCACCATCCCCTCATAGTTGCAATAATCTAATTTCACATTTTTGTAATCGTGGCATCCATCAATCCAGAGAAAATGTATCTGATCAGGCACATCATTCACAGAGTCTTCAGAACGTTTCTTGATTGTTTTGATCCGTTCCTCAACTTCAAACTTTTCCAGATTTCTTAAGTACTCACCATATGTAGATACGTACTCTTCCTCCTCAAGTCCCAGCGATGTTGAGGCCCCTTGATGCCAATCGATCGCATACAAGACGCCGCTGGCATGCTTAACCAGAGCCTTTGCAATTGAGACAGTCGATTTTCCGCAAAAAGAACCAATCTCGCAAAAAACACTCTTCTCGCCAAAATCCCCAATAACCTTCCCAGCTAACCGATTGAGAAACTTGCACTCGCGCATATCCATCATCCCGCGAATTTGATCAATATCAGAAAATACGTTTTTCATGAGCACATCAAACTTCCTCTTGTTTAGGCTCAAAACTCTCTTTACTACAAACGGTTAATTAATTATACTTACCAGGACAACAGCTCCAAGGTAAATGAGGTAGGATATTTCTTAAAAGCCTATTATCTTCCTGATAATAATCCCCAACTATATCCGAAGCATCTTCCCTTAGGTCTCGATTGGAGCCCGGGAGCAAACGCATGCCCCATTGGGCAATCCTCTTTACTTTCCGACCCTTGGTGTAAGTTGAAAGAATATTAGCTTTTCGTACTTTTTCTAAATCCCGAGAAGACAAGGACACATTAACCTTATTTTCAGCTTTCACGTCAATCTTTTCCCCAACAATCTTCGCTATTCTCCTTAAGACATCTGAGCTATTATGCTCAAAATCCTCATAAAGGAAGACATGCATGTCTTCAAAATACTTTCTAAAACAATTGATCAGAGCCGAGTATTTAAAACAATCTAGATGTAAATAAAAGTCATTACTGTTGAAATAAAGAGTTCTTGGATCGTATCTATGGGGCTGCCTCTTGAAATCTGCAAATGTATAATCCTCCGCCGGCTTCCAAATAAAATCTTTAAATTTCTTCGTTCCATAAAGCATTTTAACGTACGAGCTATAATAGGACAACAATATATCTTTTTGGTCACGAAGAAATAGGAGAATTTTTGCTTGAGGAAAAATCTCTTTTAATCTCTTTGCAATAAGACTTCGGTTGATATAAGAAAAACCAACCGGCTGTCCCGTCAAAAACGAATCGGAGATCATTAAATTTTTACCACTAATTTTATTAAGTTCGTCAACAACCAATTCTTTGTCGTACAGTGAATCATCAGCATATTGCAGCTGATTAAACGCATGGTTATGTACTGTAAAAGGCCTTGTGAGGTGCGTATAGGTTTTTAACTTGGGCCAAACACATTTTTGAAAATATGTTGTTGATGTTTTAGCTAATCCAACATGAAGAATTACATTCTCAAGGGAATTTACCGCCATACAATTTCCTCCTGATTTTCTGATTTTCCGAACTTAATTAGTTATACCTACCAAGCTAACAGCTCCAAGGTTAAATAGGTTGAGCTAAAATGTCGAAAAGAACCGCAAAACTGAGCGTATAACTAAAGATTCCGAACTGCTCTGGCCCCAAATAACGTATCACTGCGGCCCAAACAACCAATGTCAATAATATGCGGATACATTTCTCGATCAGCAAATAGGCTGTATTTAAAAAATACCCTCTAAACCCTTTATTTTCTAGAAGCATACTAGTGCACTGATGCGCATAAAA
>JAGLMJ010000040.1 GCA_023140095.1 Candidatus Omnitrophota bacterium
TTGTTCTGCAATGATTGACTTTATTTTTTCTTCGACTGCCATTAATTCTCCTCCTTTTTTTGACCTTCACAAATAGTTAAATGGCCATTCCGCCATCGACTACGATCGTTTGACCTGTAATATAGCTTGCTTCGTTCGAAGCAAGAAAAAGGCACGCGCCGGCGACGTCTTTTGCGGTTCCCAGTAACCCGAGAGGGATCTGTTTGAGCAATGCTTCGCGAACAGTATCGTCCAATTTTGCGGTCATGGCTGTTTGAATATAGCCTGGAGCGATCGCGTTAGCGGTAATGCCGCGCGATGCTAATTCCCGCGCAATGGATTTGGTAAAACCGATGACGCCCGCTTTGGTCGCGGCGTAATTGGCCTGACCGGCGTTTCCCCGTATTCCAATGATCGATGCAATATTGATGATGCGCCCTTTCCTGGCCTTCATCATCGTTTTGGTAACAGCTTTCGTGCAGACGAACGGACCGCGGAGATTTACGTTAACAACCGTATCCCAGTCGGTTTCGCTCATCCGAAGGAGCAGATTATCCTTCGTAATGCCTGCGTTGTTAACTAATATATCAACCCTCTTATATTTGTCAAGAATTTTCGTGACCATTTCCTGCACATTTTGAAGGTTTGTTACGTCGCAGCAAAAGCTTTCGGCCTTCAGGCCCTGTCCGGTGAATTCGTTCTTGGTTTCTTCGGCTAGTTCGGCATTAACGTCAATGATCATGACGGCCGCCCCTTCTTCCGCGAAGGCCTGGGCGATCTCCTTGCCGATCCCGCGTGATGAACCGGTTACCATAACTATGGCATCTTTAAAGCGCATATCTCAATTTCCCCTAATTATTCTTTTCCTTTGGTGATTTGTGCTTATGATATCAACTAAAACCCCATTTGCAAGAAAAAAATGATCAGATGTCGATATCATCATAATGATCGTTAGACCGGTTAAGTGGCGTAAAGGTGACGGTCTGCTCTCTTGCGATCATCTCTTCGAACTTCTTTCTGGACCACTTCTTGATAATCGCCCGCGCCCAGGGGATCAAAAGCAGGAATCCGATCGTATCGGTGATAAACCCGGGCGTTAACAGGACGATCCCTCCTACCAGGATCATAAGTCCATCGATCAGTTGGTCATTGGGCATGATGCCGCGGTTGAGGTCGTTCTGGATCTTTTGGAACACCAAGAATCCTTGCAATCGCGCCAGATAGGCGCCGAGGACACCGGTGGAAATGATGATAAATAACGTGTTGCCGATCCCGATGTTCGAGCCGATCTCGATCAAAAGGGCCAGTTCGATAGCCGGTAGGATGGTAAACAGTAATACCAAATAAACGAACATGTCACAATGCTTTCTGTTACAAGTGTTAATATTTCAGGTTTGGGACCAGTTCTAGAACGGATTCCTTAAGATAATCCCGTTCGTAAAAATCCTGATTGACGACCGTCCCGTTCCAGAGGACAATGTCGAGGTCGATCGTCCTCGGGGCGCCATGGTCATGCTTTTCGCTCCGGCCGAGCTGTGCCTCGATCGTTCTAAGCTCTGTTTTCAGCGGGGCGCGGTCCAGTTCTGCCTCCAACAGAATGGCGCCGTTAATAAAATTCGCCTGCGGAACCTGGCCAACCGCTTTTGTTGTCTTGAAACACGATTCAGCCACGACATAATAGTCCCGGGCAAGAATTCCTTTTGCTTTCTCGATGTTTGCGGCAGGCTCTATATTCGAGCCTAAAGCAACGACTACACGGTTCATGCCTTCTTCTCGCTTAATTCGACGGAGACCGAGTCGGCAAAGCGCAGCGCAAGCGGTTTGTCGACACGAACAGTCGCTTCTTTGACCAAAGGATCTTCCATAATGATCGACAGGATACATTTTGCCATTTTCTCTAATAAAAAGAAACTGGATGGCTCTACCTTTTGGATGATGCGTTTGGTGATCGCTTTGTAGTCGATTGTATCTTTAAGGTCATCACTTTCAGAGGCCTTGGAAGCGTCGAACTCGATCCGGACATTGATGACCACGTCCTGTTTGCACTCTCTCTCCCAGTCATTAGTCCCGATGACCGTGCGCAATTTGAGATTTGTAATGCGTATTGTCGCCATTTAAATTAAATGCTCCCCGCCGTCATTGAAAATGATCTGTCCGGTTACATAGGGATTGTTCATTAAAAATTCAATCGTTTGTGTGATCTGATCAACGCTTCCCTTCTTCTTTGAAGGGATTTTCTTGGCTCGCTTCTCTAAATAAATGGCCCTTGCGTGTGCCGGCGGAAAGATCAGCCCCGGCGCGATGCCGTTGACGCGAATATGCGGAGCAAGCTCGAGTGCCGATAGCTTGGTTAATTCGCCGAGGGCCTTCTTCGATAATAAATACATAGCGTAGGATGTCTTGTTGCCGGTGATATGGGTATCTAAGATATTGATAATGTGCCCTTTTTGACATCTCGCGGCAAACTGGGTGGTCAGAACATAGGGCGCTTTAAAATTAACGGCAAAGTGTCGGTCAAGCAATGCTGGCTTCGAGTTTCTTATGGTTGCCGGTTCAAAGATGGACGCGTTATTGATCAACACGTCCAATCGTGAGAATTCCTTCAAGACACTGGGGATGAGCGCGGTCGTCTGCTGTTCGTCGGAAAGGTCGCAGGAGAAAGGCTCGCAGGTGCCTCCCTTTTGCCGGATCGTTTTCGCGACGCTCTTTGCCTGTGCGTCAGACTTGTGATAATGCAGGGCAATTTTGTATCCGCATGATGATAAGGAAAGGCAGATGGCCTTGCCGATGCGCTTGGCCCCGCCGGTGACGAGGGCAACGCCTTGTGTTTTATTTTTTTTTACCATGAGAAGGTCTACTGGATTAAGCTTAAGAATTCGGCGCGTGTTGAGTTTTTCGAACGAAAATCGCCTAGCATGCAGGATGTTTTCATGATGGAATTCTGTTTTTCGACGCCGCGCATCATCATGCACAGGTGCTTGGCTTCAATAACGACGCCAACACCCTTGGCACCGGTATGGTTCAATAGCGTTTCGGCGATCTGCCGGGTCATGTTTTCCTGGACCTGCAGGCGGCGGGCAAAAATATCGACAACGCGCGCGATTTTCGATAGGCCGATGATCTTACCGTTAGGTAAATAACCGACATGGCATTTGCCGAAGAATGGTAGCAGATGATGTTCGCATAAAGAGTATAATTCGATATCTTTGACAATGATCATTTCGTCATTGTCGGATGGGAAAAGGGCGTTGTTGATGACGAGGTCAACGTCTTCTTTGTATCCGGTCGTTAAATATTTGAACGCCTTGGCGGCCCGTTCTGGCGTGGTCTTAAGTCCGGGGCGGTCGGTATCCTCCCCGATCGATTGGATAATTTTTTTGTAACTTTCTTCCATAGTAGCGGCATAATATCATAGTCTCCGTTTGAAGTCAATCCATTCCCTCCTCTGTAAAGCCCTTTAAACAGGATTTTTATTCTAATCAAATTTTAAAAGCTTGTGTTATAATGAACCATTGTTGGAAGATAAAGATTTAAGAAAAGGAACGCGGAATATGATCCCTATTGTGGATTATCACATACACACCCTCCTTTGCGGCCACGCTGTTGGTGAGCCATTCGAATATGCTGAGGCAGCAATCGAAGCAGGATTGGAGGAGATTGGATTCTCTGACCATGCTCCGTTTGTCCACTATGAAGACCCAAGCATTACTATGGGCATCAAACAGCTCCCCGAGTACTATCGGATGATGGAGGATGTCCGCAAGAAATACAGCAATTGCCTGCGCATTAAAATTGGGATCGAAGCGGATTACGTCCCGGGATACGAACGTAAAACAAAAGCGATCCTCGAGGATTATCCTTATGATTATGTGATCGGCTCGGTGCATTTTATCAAGGACTGGGGTTTTGATAATCCGGAAGAATTTGAAAAATGGGATGAAAAGGATATCGATCAAGTCTACCGGGATTATTATGCTCTGTTGCGCCAGAGCGCTCAAACCGGCATGTATGACATTATGGGGCATGTGGACTTGGTGAAAAAATTCGGCCACCGGTCAACACAGGATTTTACCGATGAAATCAAGAAGACCGCACAGGTTTTTAAGGAATGCGGTGTTGCCGTTGAGATTAACACCTCAGGTTTGCGCAAACCGGTCAAAGAAATATATCCTTCGTTCTCGAATCTCAAAATTTATGCGGATGCCGGCGTCCCTCTTACCTTTGGCTCGGATGCCCATGACCCAAAAGATGTCGGACGGAACTTTGAAGAAGCCATGACAATGGCCAGAGAGGCTGGTTATGGCGAGTATGTTTTATTTAAAGGCCGTGAGATCGAACGAATGGTTAAGATATAAAATTCCTGTACCGAAGGGAACAGGTCAATCGACCTGCATACCGCTATGTCCTTTTTTAAGGACTATCCCTTCATTGATGTTTAGAAATTATACAAAACCTCATTAAGTATTTTAGGATTTCTTATAAAATTTTGGAGAAGATTTTTCTTTTGAGAAATTGTAGTATTTTTATCCATAATCTCTTTCACATTGAGAAATAAACCTTTACCCTTTGGTTCAGTTCTACAATAACCATATCCAAACATTACAAGACTGCCTTTTTGTAAGCTGTTGATGATTCTATTTACCCTATTTTCTAAATGAAGTTCTTTTTCTTCCGAAGTATTTTTTTTGTTGACTTGCTTCCGTTACGGTCCAAAGCTATAAATTAGTCCTTAAGCCATTTTTATATATAACATGCAGAGTATCATTCTCTATCTTCGCGTCTTTAACGAAAGCGTGTTTTTCCAAAAACTCTGTAATGAGGTCCTGTGCTTTTACGATCCCATATTCCTGTTTCCATTCTTTATATTTTGATATAATTAATAAATCCATTTCTTGCGCCTGATCATAATCTCGACGACGATCTACAGACATTTGAATCGGTTTAGGCGTATACATTGGGGCTTCATTAATATAAATTTTGCGCGCTCTTCCTAAGAATATTTTCTCGCGATATAATCTTCTAAAATGCTGATAAATTCTTCCTTGATGCTATTGCCTTTCAAAGTCGCTGTTTGTTTACCGTCGAGATAAACCGGAGCGATCGGCTGTTCCGAAGCGCCGGGCAAACTAATGCCGATATCCGCGTGCCGGCTCTCCCCCGGCCCGTTGACGACACAGCCCATCACGGCGATCTTTAATCTCTCGATGCCTGAAAATTCTTTTTTCCAGGCCGGCATTTTTTGTTTGACGTATTCTCTGATATCCTTGGCGAGGTATTGAAAATAATCGCTGCCGGTCCGCCCGCACCCGGGACAGCTTGTGATGCTTGGTTGGAAGTAGCGTAGTCCCATCGATTGAAGGATATGCTGGCAGACTTCAACTTCGCGCAATCTTGGTACGTTCGGCTGGGGTGTCAGCGAGACGCGGATCGTGTCGCCTATTCCCTTCTGAAGCAGGATCGCAAGGGCCGCGGCGCTTGAAGCGACTCCTTGAGTATCGCTGCCTGCTTCGGTCAAACCTAAATGCAGCACGTAATCACACTCTCGAGCGAGACGCGCGTAAACAGTGACCATATTCTGCAGTACCGACATCTTCACGCTCAGGACGATGCGGTCCTTTCCTAATCCAATTTCCTCGGCGAGGCGGGCGCTGGTCAAAGCGCTTTGGATCATCGCGTCATACATGGCTTCATTGAAATCCTTCGGATCTTTGAGGCCGGCATTTTTATTCATCAGGTCGGTGACGAGTTCCTGATCAAGCGAACCCCAATTAACGCCAATGCGGACGGCCTTTTCGTTTTCAATAGCGATTTTAATGATGCGCGCGAAGTTTTCATCACGACGGTCCCCTTTGCCGACATTACCGGGATTGATCCGGTATTTGGCAAGAGCCCGCGCGCATTCGGGATGTTTTTCAAGCAAGGTGTGGCCGTTAAAATGGAAATCACCGATGATCGGCGTTGAGCCGTAACCTTTTTCCGTTAAGACTTTGATGATCTCAGGCACGGCCTTCGCGGCGGCATCGTCATTGATCGTCCAGCGCATCAGTTCAGAGCCGGCCTCGATCAATTCAATGGTTTGCTCAGCCGTTGCGGTCACATCTGCTGTAGGGGTATTGGTCATTGACTGAATGCGGACCGGGTGGGCGCTGCCCAAGGCAATATTTCCGATCATGACGGTTGGGGTTTGTCTTCGGCTTTTAAGTTCCATATTCAAAATCAGCATTTACTAATTAATGATCCGTGTTATAATTACACCAATTATAGTGAAGAATGATGAGGAATTCAACCTAATTCCCGTCATCGTGTTCAATAAAAATGTTTAAAACCATCGTCATCTGAGCGAAGTGAAGAATCTTTTATCAGTCTAGATTCTTTGTCGCTTACGCTCCTCAGGATGACAAAAGTTAGAACTCATGGAAATATATCTGGCTAAAACACAGGGATTTTGCGCCGGCGTGGCTTTTGCTGTTGATATCGTCGCCCAAGCGTTGAAGAAATACGGGGCGCCGCTCTATGTATATCACGAGATTGTTCATAACACCTCTGTTGTGGATGGTTTCCGCAATGAAGGGGTTATTTTCGTTGAGGATATCAGCGCGGTGCCGGAAGGCGCCCGGGTCATTTTTAGCGCCCACGGAGTTCCTCCTGATGTGATTGAATCTGCCGAAGCGCGAAAACTCAAATTTATTGACGCAACATGCCCGCTGGTGACAAAAGTCCATAATGAAGCGCTTAAGTTTTCCGAATTGAACTATGAAACGGTTTTGATCGGCCACAAGGGGCATCAGGAGCTTATCGGGACTGAAGGGTATATTGCCCCTGATCTGCGGCATATTGTTGAGAATGAAAAGGATATTGAAGCATTGAATATCGATTCAAAGGTCACGACGGCCTACATCACGCAAACGACACTTTCGGTTGATGATACAACGAACATGATCGAACAGTTAAAGCGGAAATTCAAGAATCTGGTCGCTCCTCCCCGTTCCGATCTTTGTTATGCGACGCAGAACCGGCAGGACGC
The DNA here is from genome assembly GCA_023140095.1 of Candidatus Omnitrophota bacterium. Next base: position 7,004 of record JAGLMJ010000040.1, read on the forward strand.
GGTCAAAGATTTGGCGGCGATCTGCGATGTGATCATTATCTGCGGATCATCCAATAGTTCCAACAGCAATCGATTGAGAGAGACCGGCGAGAAGAACGGCACGATCAGTTATATTATTGATACGGCTGATGAACTGGATATGAAGCTTCTTGATGGAAAAAACAAAGTTGGTATTAGCTCCGGAGCATCTGTTCCCCGCGTGATCGTCGACCATTTGGTCGAGCGTATTCAGCGAAAATATTCGGGAACGGTTGTTCATACATTTGAAAACCCGGAGAAGAATATTATTTTTGCATTACCGAAGATTTAGGAAGGTCGGAAAAAGAATGGCAAAGTTATTTATTGATGATGAGGAGCACGATCTTCCCGACGGCACGCTGATCGATGCGATTTGCGAGAACGCCGGCATTCCTTTTTGCTGCAATTCCGGCGTGTGCGGGACGTGTAAAGTTGAAATTCTCGAAGGCGCGGAAAATCTCGATGAGCTTACCGAGGAAGAAAATGATCTCGGGATGGATCGCAATAACCGTTTAAGCTGCCAGTGCCGCATTAAAAGCGGCACGGTCAAGGTCACATATTAATTAAAATGTTCAAATTATCTTCAATTCCCTTAGAGGCCATGGACCTTCGCGACGGCCTTAACTTAGACGGTGCTGGCGCCTTTAATTGTTTCGAGGGCTGGGTCCGCAAAGACAATGAAGGGAAAATTGTCTCGGTCTTGGAATATGAGGCTTATGGACCCCTTTGCGAAAAAGAAGCCGAGAAAATATTTCAGGAGGTCTACGCAAAATACGATATCCTTTCCGCGAACTGTTTCCACCGGGTGGGACGATTAATCCCCGGAGAAATGGCCGTTTGGGTCGGTGTTGTTGCGGCCCATCGGGATGCCGGCTTCAAGGCGTGCCGTTACATTATTGATCAAGTCAAATTCCGCCTTCCCATTTGGAAAAAAGAATATTATGAGGACGGCCATTCTGGATGGCTGGCCAGCGAGCCGGTATCTCTGAATACTTAATTAAGGAAAATCGTTGAATCTGACCGCTCTTGAGAATTTGAATGTTGCTATTCAATATCAAGCTTCCCTGTCCGATTTTACGACATTCCGTTTAGGCGGAAACTGTCCCGCCCTTTTGACGTGCCGGACCCCGGAACAGATTCAACGCGCTGTTGAGTTTTGCGTCCAAGAAAATATTGAATATATTCTTATCGGGACCGGATCGAATCTTCTTGTTTCTGATGACGGCATTGACGGTTGCGTGATCCGCTATGTCAGTGAAGAGGCTCTGATCGAACGCGAAGGCGACGACCTTATCGTTTCGGCGAGCACTTTGCTCGACGATTTTGTGGGTTACGCGGCCGAAAATGGTTTAGAGGGGTTAAACAGTATGACCGGGATCCCGGGGACTGTCGGCGGCGCTGTCGTCGGCAATGCGGGGGCGTTCGGCAGGCAGGTCGGCGATGTTATCAAAACGGCGCACGTTCTTGCGAGGAACGGCCATCCGAAGGAACTTAATGCTGCTGATCTTAAGTTTGGTTACCGTAGCTCCATTTTAAAAGAGGCCAATGATATTGTTGTTTCTCTGAGGTTCTCGCTTTCGGCCGGTGATCAATGGTCATTACAAAAAGAACGCGATGAGATCCTCACCCTGCGACGGGAGAAGCATCCGGATCTCACCGCTTATCCGTGCGCCGGAAGTTTTTTCCGGAATATCGAGCCGACGTCAAAAGCCGGAAAGCGCGAGGCGGCCGGGTCGTTCTTGGAAGAAGCCGGCGCGATGACGTTGAGTTCAGGCGGGGCCAAGGTCTTTGAGCATCACGCCAATATTATTTATAAATCGCAAGGTTGCCGCGCGCAAGATGTTTTCGACCTCTCCGTTGAGATGGCTCGCGCGGTCAAAACGAAATTCAATATCGATCTTGTCCGTGAAGTGTGTTTCGTGGGGAAGTTCATCGGCATGCCCGACGACGTTGATGGCATTATCTGGTAGCCCGCCGTTTTAAATCATTCCTCGATATTATCTATAGGGTTCAAGGGCTTTTAAAAGAGCGGTGTTAACAAAGCCCAGATTTCTTGCCTTATCACAACATTCAATCGCTGATTGATATTGTTTTCTCTCAGAATAAATGACCGATAAATTATTATACGCAGTTGCATAATTAGGATTAATTTCAATGGCTTGCTTGTAGGCCGTCACGGCTTCTTCTCTTCTATTCATAGCGGCATAGGCAATACCAAGGTTGCTGTAGGCTTCGACATAATCAGGCTTTATTTTTACCGCCCGATCATAGGACGCTATGGCTTCTTCGTTTTTGTTGATGGTTTTGTAAATAAGGCCAAGATTATAATGCACCATGGAACTATCCGGAGCATATTTGAGGGTCCGTTTATAAAAGCGTATCGGATCTTGCCAATAGGTATTTTGCTTGATCGTTAAGTAAGAATCGAACGCCAATAAACCTATGGCAAAGATGATCGTAAGAATTTTAAGGTTCTTAATCCTGTCATGTAGGGGTGTATGGCCATACGTCCCGACACTTATTGTTTTGGCCATAATCAAGAAGAATCCTATAGACGGCAAATATAGCCAGTGTTCAGCCATGTAGGCATTGAGCGGGTACAGATTAGATACAGGAACGAGAGTTGCTAAGAACCATATTATGGAGAAGAAAACCAGCCTATTCCCTTCTCTTTTCCGGAAAGCATAAATCAACAGAATAATAAATTAGGCTTATCCAGTTGACTGCCAAGACTACTATATGTTG
>JAGLMJ010000041.1 GCA_023140095.1 Candidatus Omnitrophota bacterium
AGACCCCTCGAAAAAAGAACTCGGACATCTTAAGGCTTATGGAGCAAGCATCATCTCCACCGTGGGATCTCCTGCTCATTTCAATCTTTCAAAGCAGATTTCCGGGCCGAAATCTAAACTAAAAGTGCCGGTACCCAGAAATCCTGTCAACTATAAAGCGATCATTAAGACTGCTCTTATTTGTGTCCCCCTGATCATTGGCTCAATAGTTGCTTCCGGGTTTGCAAAACAAAATCTAAAAAAAGGCATCAGTGAGTTCAGCGAACAACTAGGCAGCTTCCAAGACGCGGATGTCTCCATGATCGAGAAACAAGAAAAGAACCTGAAAGATAGGCTGACCTATTTTAAAAATATCCGTATGGACAGCACCGCGGCATCGTTCCTTTTACTTATACCGGACATGCTTCCGGAAGGCACATGGATAAAAGATCTCGACATCACGTACGATGATTCCGCAGCATTCGAGCTTCTTCCCGGTAATATGGCTAAAACGGTCAGCAGAAGGCCAACGACCAGAGCGACAAAAGAAGCATCAGATTTGCGCGTCACTATTGAGGGCTATGCCTATTCTGAAAACAGAAATCAGCAGTTTCGTCTCGTCAATCGGCTATTGAGAAATCTAAAAGATAATAAAGAATTTTCAGGATTCTTTAGCGAGATTGATGTCGAAACAACAAAAGCGCAAAAATTAAATGATTTTTCTGTAACCGCATTCAAAATCGTATGTACAAGGAACAATGAACCTAAAAGATCTGAATAGCATCAATGTAAAAGACCTTCAGAATATTGATTGGGACCGGGTCAAAGACCGGATCCAGAGCCAACCTGATCTGCTCATTAATATTCTTTTGGTCATCGTGACTTTTGCGGTCTTATTCTCAACCTTTAATACGTACACCAAGACAGCAAAGACATCAAAGGCCGAAACGATAGCGTTACAGAAACGGCTGGTTGCGCTTAAGAAATTCGAAGCTGCAAAAAAGGAGCACAGCGATTTTCTCAAAGAAATCCCCAAGGCCATTGCCAGTGACCAATTAATTCAAACGCTTTCAGAACTTGCGATCCAAAGGGATATTCAGATCCTATCGTTTTCACCTGCTAAAAAAAGAAGCAATGCCCTGGTTAATCTAACCAGCGTTGTCGTCAATGTCGCCTCCAAAGATTACGCCAGCATCATATTATTCGTGCATGATATCGAGGAATCTTCCTATCCGGTCAGGGTCGAAAGCTGGTCGGGATCATCTTTGAAACCGGGTGAGACCCCAAGACGGAGATCACAAAGATCATCGCGGCGGACCGCTAATGAGACCATTGACACTAAAGAGGACTATATCAAAGCAACGATCACGATAGCGTCCGTGGAGCTTAAAAATGTTTAAAAGAATTTTTCCTCTCATCATCTGGGCAACGATCATCACATCAGCCATTGTTTACGCCCAAGGGAATGATCTGAATTTCTCAAAATTAGAATCCGGTTTAATATTCGTGGAAAATCCTTTCAAATCGCAGCTGCCGGAAATAGAGGAACCAAAAATTGAAATGCCGGATAAACCTCCTACGAATACAACAGACGACCCGAGCCCAAAACCTCCTAAACCAATAGTCATCCCGCCGGAGATCAAAGAAAAGCCTTTACCTAATATCACGATCAACGGCATCATTTGGAACAGTGAACGCCCTCAAGCGATCATTAACGGAAAAATTGTCGATGTCGGAGACACCATAGCAGAGATATATATTACGGCCATTCGAAAAACTGGTATTGATGGCCGGTTTGATGGAAGAAGCGTAACTTTACAACCATAAGGAGTTCAGCATGAATAACAGAACGGTATTTATATCTTTAACTACCTTGCTCATTTTTCTCGCATTGTCCGTAACCCCTTGTTTTTCTCTTGAGATGGAAACTTTTGACGATCTTTTTGACCTGCCGCCTGAGAAAACAATCTCTCTGGATTTTACCGATGCAAACTTAAATGATGTGTTAAAAATATTTTCTCAGCAATCAGGGCTTAACTTTATCGCGGCTACAAATGTTGCCTCAAAAAAGGTTAACCTTTATCTCGATGAAGTCCCTGTTGAGGAGGCCCTGGAGCGTATTCTTTCTGCCAATAATCTGACCTATGAGATCGAGCCGGGAAGCAATATCTTTATCGTCAATGAATTGGCAGTCTCTGACAAACGGCTTATGACGCGCGTCTATCCTCTAAAATTCGCCACTGTTCCATCCTCACAACTAAATACAACATTGTCGATAGGGGCAGCAGGTGAGGAAATCTCCAACCCGGAATCAATGGGTATCCTTGGGGCCATAAGTTCGATACTAACGGGAAACGGGGAGGTCATTGAAGATGCCCGAACAAACAGCCTTATTGTTAGCGATATTCCAAGTCAGTTCCCGCTCATTGAACAAATGATTGCCCGCTTGGATGTTCGTGTTCCTCAAATCCTGATCGAAGTTGAGATGTTGGATATATCTAAAAACACTGCCGACCGGCTTGGAGTTAAATTTGGCAATGCTCCGATCACATTTACCGGCGCCGAGCGAGACCATGCCTATCCCTGGAATCAGAACAGATTGCTTGATAAAGGATATGAATTCGAAGATGCCGAATACCGCGTAGGGACAATTTCGTTCCAAGGCCTTTCGGCCACTTTGCAATTCCTGCGAACTAAGACGGACACACAAAATCTTGCCCGTCCCCGTATTTTAACCCTCAACAACAATACAGCTGAGATCTCTATCAGTACCGACGAAGCGATCGGACTAGCTTCCAGTACAACATCCTCAGAAGGAACATCGAGTTCGGTGCAAGAAGCCGAACGTGTCGAGACCGGAGTCTTTCTAAGGGTAACCCCTCAGGCAAATGTTCATACCCGGGAAATTATAATGGCGATTGAGCCCAAAGTTATCCAAGCCAAGCAAGGAGGAACATTCGGCAGCGGGAGCTTGGAACAAACTTTTAAAGACCCGGAGGTGCGGGGATCCAGATCTATCCTGCGTGTCATGGATGGAGATACCATTGTACTAGGAGGCTTGCTTAGAACTAAAATAGATGAAATAAAAACACGCGTGCCTGTCCTGGCAAAGATTCCCGTTTTGGGCAGCGCTTTCCGTCACAAAGATAGAAACGAATCTCAACGGGAATTGATCATATTTATTACGCCTCATATCATTACTGAAGATATCAACCGTATGGTCGTTTCTAATCAAAATGTCATGCGTGAACAGAGTGTCCCCACGCAGAGAAAACGGGTTATTGAAAAAGAATTATCTTCTTTTGAAGAACGGAAATTTAATTTTTACCGATAAGGTGCACCATTTTAAAGCGGGATCGAATATATGCAGCATTTAAAAATAGGTGAGATCTTAATCCAGCAAGGGCTCATCACAGAAAATCAACTCAATAAGGCCATTGAGCACCAAAGCAAAGAGAAGGGACGCCTCGGCGAGATCCTTATTAAACTCGGCATCATCACCGAGGAGGACATGACCTCCGCCCTAGGCTCACAGCTCGGAATTCCTTATTACACTTCGGACAATATCGAGCTGATGAATCCGAAAGAAGACCAGGGCCTGGAAAAACTCATACCGGCTGATTTCGCTAAAAAACATTGTGTCCTGCCTGTTTCTAAACATTTAAATTCATTAACATGCGCCGTTCCCGATCCGCTAGACCTTCTCCTTCTGGATAACTTAAGAAGAATTACCGGGCATGAGATCAACCTCGTCATAGCCCCTCAATCCGCCGTTGTAAGCGCTATTGACCGTTTTTATTTTCAGGATGGTTCCCCGATCGACGGAAAACCGACCATGCTCAGCGACGCCGTCCAGAAATCCTATCAAAAAAAAGAAGAGCATCTGAAGTTCGTTCCGAAAAAGGTGCATGAATCCACCGAGCTCAGCCTGGATAAATTGATCGCAAAGGCTGAGGAAGCCCCTGTTATTAAACTTGTTGATCTGATCATACGCCAGGCTATCGACGAGCGCGCCAGCGACATTCACATTGAACCTTTTGATAACAAGATCAATTTGCGTTACCGTATCGACGGGCATCTTTATTCATTGCCCCCGCCGGCACCCCATTTGCATCTTCCCATTGTCTCGCGTATTAAGATCCTCGCGAAATTGGATATTGCCGAGAAACGGCTCCCCCAAGACGGGGCCATTTCGGCAAAACTCGAAGACCGCACGGTGGATCTTCGCGTTTCAACCGTCCCGACTGTATGGGGAGAAAAAGTTGTCCTGCGTATCCTCGATAAAGGCGCCGTACCCCTTGAATTGGCCAGCTTAGGTTTTGACCCTAAGCAAGTTGACGCGCTGCGAAAAGCGCTGTCTTCTCCTTACGGCCTGTTTTTCGTCACCGGACCGACGGGAAGCGGAAAATCAACAACCCTTTATGCCGCGGTCAATGAAACTGTTGATCCAACAAAAAACATTTTAACTGTCGAAGACCCTGTTGAATATAAAATTGAGGGCATTAACCAGGTTGCCGTAAAGCCTGATATCGGCCTGACTTTTGCGACAACTCTCAAAGCCTTCTTACGGCAGGACCCGGATATCATCATGGTTGGAGAAACCAGAGACCTGGAAACGGCATCGATCTGTGTCCGTGCCGCATTAACCGGGCATTTCGTTTTAAGCACCCTGCACACAAATGACGCGGCGTCTGCCATAACACGCCTTGTGGACATCGGGATCCCGAACTATCTTTTAACGCCGTCATTGCTCGCCATCATGGGCCAACGGTTGGCTCGCCGTCTTTGCCAGAAGTGTAAAGAGCCTTACGAACCGTTACCGGACCAACATGGCGGAATTACCTTTAAAAGTGACCTTATTTATCGCCCTAAAGGATGCGAAGAATGTAAAAATACCGGCTTTAAAGGACGTCTCGTTGTCGCTGAAGTTCTCATTGTTGATGACGAGATCCGCGCATTAATTTCCAAGGGAGCGGACGCCAGCGAAATTAAAGATTGTGCTCGAAAAAACGGCATGCTCACCATATTTGATTCCGGCATCAAAGTCGTCGAAAAAGGTATGACAAGTTTTGATGAGATTTGCCGCATCAGCGTGGAAGGATAAAGTTAAAAGGATACTGCAATGCAAAAATTCTCTTATACGGTTAAAGACAAATCCGGAAAAACAATAAAAGATACCGTCGACGCCATAAGCCGCGACGCCCTCATCGATAAACTTCAGAAGCAGGACTTTTTTATTGTCGAAGTCTCTGAAGCCTCCGCTTCAGGTTTCACGCGAAAAAAGAAGTCACTAAAAAAACCCAGGAAATTCCGCCGTAAGAAAATAAAGTTACAGGACCTTTTGACCTTTTCGCGACAGCTCGCCACAATGCTCGAAGCCGGCGTTCCGCTGATCCGCAGCATTGCCGTTATCCAGTCTCAAATTGAAAGCAGAAATTTCTTCAATGTGATCAATGATGTTCAGAAAAATGTGGAACAGGGGGCATCCTTAAGTTCCGCTCTAGCGGCGCATCCTAAAGTCTTCAGCCAATTCTGGGTGAGCTTGATCGAAGTCGGAGAGGCTTCCGGAACGATACCTAAAACGCTGGATAAACTCGCCTTTTATCTTGAGCAGCAAGCCTCGTTCCGGTCAACAATCGTCTCAGGCATCATTTATCCGGCAATATTGTTTGCTGTTTCTATGGGAGCTGTTGCATTCTTTGCGCTTGTTGTCGGCCCAAAATTTCAGGGGATTTTTAACTCCATGGGGGTCGAACTGCCCTGGATCACAAGAACATTACTGGATCTTTTTGATTTTATCAAACAAAACCTCCTGCTTCTCGTCGGTGGAACCATTGCCGCTATTGTTTTCTTAAAGAAATACATTCGAACAGCAAGTGGAAGATTAGCATATGAAAAATTCCTATTTAACTCGCCCGTAATAGGAGAGATTTTTAAGCTGATCATTGTTGAGCGGTTTTCCGCTCAAATGTCCCTTCTTGTGGACAGTGGCGTTCCTATTCTTTATGCTTTGGATATTACCGAACGATTGGTCGATAACAGCACTTGCGCGATCATTATTTCCGATATCAAAGAAGCCGTAAAGCAGGGAGAACTCTTGGTCGCGCCTATGGAGCGCAGCGGATTCTTTCCGTCAATGTGCGTCCAAATGATCACAGTAGGCGAAGAGACGGGTGAACTGAGTAAAATGCTTAAGCATGTTGCCGTATTCTACCAAAACAGCGTTGAAACATTCATGAAGCGCTTTGCCACCATCATTGAACCGTTTATGCTTGTCTTTATGGGCGCGATCATCGGAACGATCGTGGTCGCGATGTTTCTCCCAATGTTTAACCTTTCGCAATTGGGAGGAGGCTAAAGCTTACGTACATATCGAGTAAGCAAATTTCATCCCTTAAAATTTTCGCTTTTTATCTTTATTTCTCCAAAAATATGATATAAATTGATATTGGAGGAATTTGCGGGAAAATCACGCAGGAATACTCAAATGAAAGCGTTTTCCCATTTGACAACCTATCACAGATGTGTTATACATTCTGTAGAGTGAGAATTCGGCTATTGTAAACGTTTTTCTGTATGTTCGATAAGCGTTACCCTACTGATCAGAGTAGGGTTAAAGGTAAACTGCCTGTAAGGGTAGGACACAAAGCTAAAGGGCCCAACATGTTGCGAGATCTTGATTGACAACAGCTGTTGGGCAGCCAGCTGCCAAAAGCGATAACGTGTGCCTATTCTGCAGGATATAGAATAGGCTTTTTTTTATAATCTCAAGTATTCAACGCGACTAAATATTGGATATTTGAGAATGTCCTGAAAATTCGCGATATATAGTGAACATCAGGACAATTTGAGTTTCGCTAAGGTAACGAGAGATTGGGATATATACCAATGCTACACTGAAGCGCAATTCATCAGGCAAGAACACGGAAAACATGTAGCGCAAATATAAAGGAGAAAACAATGAGGATGAAAAATAATAAAAGCGGTTTTACCCTGCTTGAGATCATCATCGTGATCATCATTGTCGGGGTTCTAGCAAGTCTGGCACTTCCCAGACTCTTCAATACAATTGAATTTTCTCGATCAACAGAAGCGCTGAACGTACTCGGCGGTCTTAAGCGGGCGGCAGATCGATGCTCTTTAGCGAATGAAGCAATGACAGGCCTCCCAGCCTGGAACACTTGTTTATCCTGGGACGAGCTTGGAACAGAAGATCCCGGAACAGTTCCCGGAGCGATTTTTTCTTATGTCACTGCATTTGCAGCTCCTAACTGGTCAGTAGTCGCAACGCGCGTGGGCGGCGCGGCAGCCGGTGATACGATCACATACACCTACGATACAGCAGCAGGAGGAATCACACGCGTAGGTAATGCCGCCGGCGCTTATGCCGGTCTCAAATAAGAATGCATGATCCATTGTGTATTCATTTAATAGGGCAGCATTCCGGCTCGCTGGCGAGCCGGAATGCTGCCCTATTGTTTGATTAAAGAACCGGTTATTATAAAGGTTTATTATGTTCTCTAAAAAAACCAAATATGTCAGCGGTTTTACTTTGACCGAAATTGTGGTTACGATCATCATCGTCGGTGTCTTAGCTTCACTTGCTTTGCCGCGTTTTACCGGAGTGTTGGAACGCGTGCGGGCCGCCGAGGGAGTTCAAATCTTAACCGCGCTTTTAGGCGCTCAAAAAGTTCATGCAGCGGAAAACAATGGCGATTATTCAGCCGTTTTAAATGATTTGGATATTTCGATCGATCGCGCTGAAAATTTTAATATCGCAACGATCACCGTCCAGAATAATGTTGCTAATGTTGCTCAGATCCAACGCACGGGGGGATATACCCTATCCATCGATGAAGATGGAACCATTAGCTGTGTTGACGGCGGCATCACTTGCGCTAAAGCTGGATTTTGATCGTATCTTTAGATAAGTATATGAAATTTTAGGGATCTCAGCCATGTTGCGAAGTTTAAGAAAGAAAAAAAGGGAAGGATTTGCTTCCATTGTGGAAGTTGTCGTCACTTCTGTTATTTTTGTACTGGCCACTGCCGGCATTCTCTCCACCGTTTCCATGCTCAAACCTCCCAGCCGGGAATCCTCTAAAAAGATCGAAGCCGCTTACATCGGCAAAGGAATTATGGACAATCTGCGCAAAGAGGTCCATGCAACAACAGGAGCACTTTTCACCGGAAATTTAGCTGTCGGAACTTATAATTTGGCTGCGATCGGCAATTATACTGTCGGCTACGTTGTCACCGAACCAATCCCAAACCTTCGCCGATTAACAATGACCATTACCTGGCCGGATTGATAAATACAATGGATAAAAAAGGCATTACCCTCACAGAACTCATTGTTGCCAGCATCTTGATCGGCATCGTCATGATCGGCGTCGCCGCTTTCAGCGCTTCGATTGAACAGCTTCACACTTCAACAAATAGGTCCACTATTCTCACTATGAAGACGACAGCAACTATGAATCATATCACCAGGGCTGCCTATTTAGCTGTCGGGGATGAAACAGACCGCGGAATAATAGACAGGGCTATCCCCCCACGCAACAGCATCTGTTTCCGTCACGATACCAATGACCCAAGTTCCTATGTTTCTATAGATAATGGTGGTGATGATACTTGGACATGTTACTACTTTGATATTCTGTCAAGCTTGTTATATCTGTGTACTGTGCCTATGGCTGAAGCTGATGTCCCGCCTAATAACGCAGTTAAATGCGACGGGACAGGAACGCGAAGACTCCTTTTAACATTGGATCCGGCACAGGGCACTTTCTATCAGATTATTGAAAACAGTGACGGTCGATTAGAGTCTATCCAGTTTACACTTTCAGCCATTTTTGATCCAACCTTAGCTCCGCATCCAATCACTAATCCGACCTACACAGCAACCACACAAGTCAGCCCTCCCGGGCATAGCCGATAAAACTGATTTCTAACTACAAATCTTGTATTTTTGTGTTTTCTTTGGTATTATGGCTAGAAACTTGGGTCGGTAGCTCAGCTGGGAGAGCGCTTGGTTCGCAATCAAGAGGCCGGGGGTTCGACTCCCCCTCGATCCATTTATCCTTTTTATACTGGTTCTTAATCAAACCTTCGTATCATTGCCTTATACTCTATGAGGTT
>JAGLMJ010000042.1 GCA_023140095.1 Candidatus Omnitrophota bacterium
ATTGATAGGGTCAATTTTGTATTTAGGGGGATAAAATCACTCAAGTGAACGCGCACACCCCCTTCACTGAGATCACAAGATAAGGAACCTCCAAACTGACTTGGGTCCATAAACTTAATCCGGACGGGCTGGGTGCGGTCGAACCGATGAAAGTTTCGTTTTTCGTCTACGTTATATCCTGCCAAAATAGTCCCTCTCGTATAATGATCTGACCAAATCCTTGACGACTTCTCCTACGGTCATTTGTGTGCATTATACCATAATCTGTTCGAGCTACAATCATTTTTTTGGAGGCCCGAGAGCACTCCCCCCTTTTTTGATGGATATTAGTATTAATTAATGAAACCCTACGACCCGCCCTCCAAAGATCAAGCTGGAAAATGACCGATTTTCGAGAGCCTTTTAGATCCGCTTAACAATCCCCTTAACAAGGTAGACCAAAACCCAATAATATGTTATAATTCTCTTCATGTATAAAAAGTTCTATAATCTCAAGGAAAACCCTTTCAACATGACTGCGGATCCTGATTTCTATTTTTCCAGCCTACATCACAAGGAAGCTTTCTCCCATCTCGTCTATGGAATCCATCAACGAAAAGGCATACTCGTCGTTACGGGAGAGATAGGGACAGGTAAGACCACTCTCTGTCGGACCCTTCTTAACCATCTGGGAGAAGATACCAAAACAGCGCTGATCTTAAATCCGAATTTTTCTGAGCTCCAGCTTTTAAAACTCATCATTAAGGATTTAGGGATCCCCGGGAACCCCAAGAACAGGCTCGAATTGATCGAGGCCCTTAATACTTTTCTTATTGAAGAAACCATCCTCGGAAACAACGTGGTCCTCATTATCGACGAGGCACAGAACTTATCGATCAAACAGCTAGAACATATCCGCTTGCTTTCGAATATCGAGACAGAGAAGGAAAAACTTCTTCAGATCATTTTGGTCGGCCAGCCGGAACTTTGCGATAAACTGAAACTTAATGAATTGCGCCAGTTGAATCAAAGGGTGACTGTCCGTTATCATATTCTACCATTGGAGCATCACGAACTCGCCGCCTATATCGAGCATCGACTGAAGATCGCAAATGCAGCCAGAGACCTGAGTCAGCATCTGTCCTTCAGCGATGAAGCAATCGATATTATTTTCAAGAATTCCGGCGGGACGCCAAGAATGGTCAACATCCTCTGCGATAGAGCCTTGCTGGCAGGATATATCTCGGAAACAAATACCATCGACAAACACATTATCCACAAATGCATCCAGGAGGTTGTCCATAAATGAGCATTATTAATGACGCCCTTAAAAAAACCCAGTTAAGCTTTAAAAAGAAAGATAAGCCCCCTGCCCAAGAGACAAAAGATGAAAAATCGGCAGATCAAAATACTTCGAATGTTTATGAAAAGATGTACAAAAAACATGCCAACCAGCAAAGTGCTTCGATCCCCGGCAGAGGTTCCGTCCCGCCCAAAAGCGAAAAAGAAATTGACTCTGATAAAAAAGCGGCAAAACTCAGGTCAGCCAAGAAATGGCTCAAGACCTCTGCGACGGTCGTCATCTTTCTCGCCATCCTTTCAGGAGGTGTCTTTTTCGCCTTACGGTTAGAACCGGTTCAGGATTTCATTAGCTCCATAAGAAAAGAAAGCACCTCTTCCAAGGCTTACATTGCCAAGAGGATCCCAAAAAAACGGACGTATAAACCAGGAGAACTAGTTTTAAACGGAACCTCCATTATCGATGGGAAAAGAGTCGCCTTGATCAATGACGAGATCTACGAGATCGGCGAAACTATCAACGGAAAGAAGGTCACGAACATTAATCTTAATCAGATTGAGCTCAGTGACAATGAAAAGATCATCACACTCAGAGTCCACTAGACCCCACCGTAACGCCTAAGATATTCTGGAATAATTACTGGTAAGCCTTGATCGCCTTCTTTATGACGGCAAGAGAAATGTCCTCTAGCACCTTAACCTTCCCTATCTGCGCCATTAAGACAAAACGATTCTTTCCGGAGAGGAATTTCTTGTCATGTTTCATGATGCGGAGAATATCAGACATTTTAACATTCCGAATACGCTCGGGCAGGGCAAACATTGAGAGCAACTCGTCAAGAGCGGAAACATTCTTGAGCGCACACATCTTTTTCTGATAAGATATACTGGCGGCAACACGCATGCCCAAAGCAACAGCTTCCCCGTGATGATACTGATCGTATCGTCCCGCTGTTTCAATAGCATGTCCGATAGTATGGCCAAAATTCAATATCGTGCGAATCCCCTTCGTTTCCTTTTCATCCGCCACAACAACATCTTTTTTAATGCGGCTTGATCGCTCGACAACATGAACAAGAACTTGCGGATCAAGCGCCAAAAGGTTCTCGTGATTATTCGCGATATACTTAAAGAATTTCGCATCGGCGATAACACCGTATTTCACAACTTCCGCAAGACCGTTGCGGATCTGTCTTTTGCTAAGCGTCGACAATAAAGCAACATCGCTCCAAACAATCCGTGGCTGGTAGAATGCCCCGATCAGATTCTTACCGAACGCCAGATCGACGGCGACCTTCCCGCCGATCGCCGAATCCACCTGGGCCAAAAGGGTTGTCGGTACCTGCACGTAAGGAATACCTCTCTTGTACGCTGCCGCAACATAACCGGCAAGATCTCCGACGACACCGCCGCCGAAAGCAATAACAAACACTTTCTTCAATTGATCGTACAGGGCAATCTCTTCGATCAAACGGAAGGCAACCTTCGCCGATTTCGACCGCTCGCCAGCAGGCACTTCAATCACCTTCACGGAAAACCCGCTCTTTTTCAAGCTAGAGATCAGAACTTTTCCATGATGTTTACGGATCTCGGGATTTGTGATGATAACCGCGTCCTTGCCGATCTTCAGACTCTTGAGTTTTGCCCCTAATTTCGAAAGAATATGGTCCCCCACGACAATATCATAAGCATTTGTTTTTAAGGGAACAGGTATGACTTTCATGACAATTGAACTCCTAATAGTTGACCTAAAAAAGTAATAGCGGGAACGATAACGTTCTCAAACAAACCAAAATATAATAACAGAATAACAATCACGAGGCCGAAACGCTCTAACCGGCTATACATCACAAGATAACGATCCGGTAGCAACCCCATAACCACACGTGACCCGTCAAGCGGCGGGATCGGTATCATATTGAAAACTGCTAATAATAAATTTATAAATACAGCAAACTCAAGGGCGTCATGATGCCTCGTCCCGGGATACACCTTTAAGAATAAACTAACAATAAGCACTAAGCCGATATTCATCGCCGGACCCGCCAGGCCAACCCACATCATATCCTTCTTAGGATTGCGAAGCCGCGCAAAATTCACAGGAACGGGCTTGGCCCATCCGAAAACAAAAGTGTTGTAACCAAGAAAGCGTAGCGTCAGAAGAATGATCGGCAATAACACCGTCCCGAAAGGGTCGATATGTTTCAACGGGTTGAGCGTCAACCGTCCGGCGCGCTTAGCTGTTGGGTCCCCTAATTGATACGCGCTCCAACCATGGGCATATTCATGCAACACTATAGCGGAGAATAAAACAACAACAATGGAAAGAATGTCGGTTATCATTATCACGTAAAACCTATTACCCAGGCACTATCTATAGCATTAATCTGACTTTTGAAACAATAAGAACTGGATAAACGTATTTGGACTGAAGTTTTTTATTGACGGTTCCCTCTACGGACACCTTGTGATGCATGAATCTGCCTAACATATGGTTCACACCCTGGACATAGCAGACCGGACGACCGTTGACAACGATCTTGTATTGAATCCCGTCATCATCCTTGTCCTCGTAGTCCTCAACATAACCAACAGCAGAAAATTCTTCTATAGCCTGTTTTCCGACAGTTTGTTCTTCAACGGCGGGCACCTCGACAAATTCTTCCTCTTCCGCAACAAGCACCGGTTCGAATAGTTCCTCCCCAACAAAAGGTCGCGCGTAAGCCTTCGCCCGGTACTCCCTAACATCATTCAATTTGAAACTTAAGAATTTCTCGCCAACCCATCCGTAACTCTCAGCGACCGGCTTAATGCGGTACCATTCGTCGAGTTCCTCCTCGATAAAGATCTGCTCACCTTTGGCCAACTGCCCCAGGACCGTAAAATAAATACCCGCGCCAGCCCGAATATTGACCTTCTCCGCAATGACTCCGCCGGCATTCTGACCGAGATACTGCACATATTCCTTGCTAACAAAACTTCTGGCGGCGGGCGGCAACTGGATCTTGTACCAACTATATCCTTTTTCCAAGACGACAACCTCGTCACCCTTTTTCAATTGGCATAATCGTTCGAAATTGACACTCTGTCCGGAACGGACATTGACTTGATCGCCTGTAACTTCAGCGAGATAAGGAAAAAATTCCTGCTGAGCATAGACGCTACCAGTATAACCTAAGCCCATCTGTAGGCTTAAGCATAAAATTAGGGCGCGAAGAATGATACGTAAAGTCATATTCTGGGGAAAAATAACAATGAGAGTTTAGAACAAACTGAACACAAAACTATTTTTTCTCAGGCGTAGCTTCTGCTTTAGCTTCACCTTCTGTTTCTCCATCTTCATTCTTTTCTTTACGTGCCGCTTTGATCTTTATGATCTTGGTCTTAGGCAAACCGGTAACCGAATGCGCATCATGCCAAAGGTCCTTTTTCATCAGATCCTTAATACGCTCAATGCGCGTCAATACCGTTCTCTGCTGGACACCGGCGGTATCTACTTTTAACGACGGGTGTAATGACATCTTACAATCTCCTTATCAAACAATCATTATAGTGCTTCTTCAGTTTACTGGAAAATTTCTTAGCCTCATTCCTTTGCGCGAATTTCCCGACACACACAATGGAATAGCTGCCTTTAGGAACAACAAATGTATCGTCATGGCCTATGCCTTTGAGGCGGTCGGCTTCCTTTTTAGCATTCTCTTCTAATTTGAACGACGCAACCTGGATCGTGAATAGATTTTCCTGCTCTTCAGTCTTCTCAAGCGGAGGCCTAAAGGTCGGCTCGGTCTCCTCACGTATTTCTTCAGGAAGGGAAACCGGAAAGACAACCCGCTCCTCCCTTTCTACCTGAGGAACCGTTTGAACCGTCTCTCTAACAACATCCTCTTTGACCGTCTGGATAATACCGCCTTCATCCTTCGCAGGAACCAACAAAGCGATCTTTTTCCCCCTTTCAACTCCGAAAGAGAAGAAAAGAACCAGGATCATAACAAAAATAATACATAGCACGATAATGTTTTCAAGCGAAAGTGTCAAGTCTTTTGTTAAGCGGGACGGCTTCCAGGGTTCCGGGTCGTTTTTAGAAGGTTTTGGAAAAAGTTCAAACTGAAACTGGCGTTTAGGATTAATATTCATATTAGTTATTATAGAAGGATTACTCGACTAAACTCAAGTATTTTCTGAACTTTTTTTGCTTGGCGAGCCCGATGAAGGCATTAACGATTTTCGGGTCAAATTGCGTACCACTATTGCGCTTCAATTCTTCGAGGGCCTCTTTGGTGGACAACCGGTTCTTATACGGGCGTTCAATGGTCATCGCCTCAAAGGCATCGACAACAGAAAGGATACGGGCCCCAATAGGGATCTGCTCTTTTTTGAGCCCGGAAGGATATCCCGACCCATCGTAGTTTTCATGATGGTAGAGAATAACTGGCAAAACAGGCCTTAGAAATTCAACCGGACGGATGAGCTCGGCGCTCTTCGCCGGTTGATTGCGGATGATCTTAAATTCATCGGGAGTTAGGTAGCTCGTCTTTGCCAGAATATCATACGGCACATCGATCGCCCCGGCGCCGCGCAAAACACTGGCATAATATAAATTGTCAATAGCCTCATTATCGACCCCGAGCTTTTTCCCGAGACTTTCAATGATCTTAAAGAATACAGGTGTGTGCGTCGTGGCGGAGGCATGCCCATGCCTCTCCAGCAACTTTCCAATAAATTCGATACTCCCTAAAATAACTTTTTGCTGGGCCTCGTAGAGCTGAAGGTTCCGGATCGCCATAACAGACTGCTCGGCGACGACCGCAAGAATCTCCTTGTCAGCGTCGGTAAACGGCGGCTCTTTTTTTGTCCGGCGGATAAAAACAGCCCCGACATTCTCGTCAGCAATAAGCGGCAATCCGACCAAATGATCCTCAAAGATCGCGTGGCCTCTCGTCACCTTCCTCTCTTCCCTACTCCCGTGCTGCGCGATCTCTTTCTTCTTCTCAAGAAGGATATTGATCTTATTATCAAAGATCGCGGTCAGGACAACCTTTTTCGTCTGCGGATCGACAATATAGATCGTGGACGAGCTCGCGCAGATAAACTGGCACAGTAAGCGCGTCAGGCGCAAAGACAGTTCTTTGACGTTATAAGTCGAGTTCACCAGCCGATACACCATGTGCACGGCCGAGAGAACCATCTTATACTTTTTCGTCGGGGTCAAATAATTTTTTGTGTTCATCGATAGCAAACCTGTCCGTCATGGACGCAATATGGTTACAGATAATTTTATATTTCTGGTTCTTCGTGTATTTCCTGCCCCGGCGGAAGATCTTCTCCGGCAACTGTTCCGGCGTTTTCATGTACACTTTGAACAAATCTTTAATAATCCTCTTCGCTTTGTCCGTCATGCGAATAACGCGGTAATGCTGATAAAGTTTCTCCTCGAGAATCTTTTGGAGAACTTCGCGCTCCTTATTCATCAACGGGCTGAATCCGATCACGATCCGGCTAGGGTTCCTATATGTATATTGCCTGACCTCTTCTGAAGATTTAAAATTGAGTTTCTCAAGCTTTTGTTTTGAAAAGGACAGAAGATCTTTCATCTGCATATCGATCAGGGCCTTAACGATCTGATATTTGAAAATCTCTTTATCATTAGCTTCGAGTTGAGGATCGACCCTTTGACCTGCCTTTTTCCAAAGCCGGCTCGCCTTCAGGTCATCGCCTGTGATGCACCGGGAGGTGATTCCGTCGTCGATGTCATGCGACAGATACGCCAGCGAATCAGCAATGTCAACGACCTTCGCCTCGAGCGTCGGCCCTTCGTTAACAAATTTATTGTAATGACTATCCCCCGGTTTGTCGTAACCGGTGGAATGTTTGAGAATCCCGACTAAGACTTCTTTGGTCAGGTTGAGCCCGTCGAAATCGGGATAGCGCTTCTCGAGGCCAGCAACAATGTCGAAACTGCGCTGATTGTGATTGAACTTCAGCTTTGGCTTCGCAGAGGCCATGATATGGTTCAAGGCCTTCTCGCCGGCGTGTCCGAACGGCGGATGCCCAAGGTCATGCGCGAGCGCGATCGCCTCGATGAGATCTTCATTGAGCTGCAAACTACGTCCGATCGTCCTGGCGATCTGGGCAACCTCGATGGTGTGCGTCAAACGCGTCCGGTAATAATCACCTTCATAGATAACAAAAACCTGCGTTTTATATTCAAGCTTGCGGAAAGCCTCGGAGTGGACGACACGGTCGCGGTCGCGTTGATAGCATGTCCGGATCTCATGTTTCGCTTCCGAATATTTTCTCCCGCCAGAATCCTTACTCCTCATCGCGTAAGGAACCATCATCTTGTCTTCCAGCTTTTCAATATCTTGACGTGTTCGCATCTCAATAGCCTATTTTTTACGAACCCTTTTCTTTTTCGTAAGAAGTTCGTATAAAGCCCGCAGGGATTGGGAAATAACTTTCGTTTGGCCGGTCACAGGCATGAAATTGACATCACCCTGCCATCGCGGAACTAGGTGAATATGCACATGTTTCGGGAATCCCGCCCCGGCGGCCCTTCCGAGATTAATACCAATGTTATACCCGTCGGCGTTCATCTTTTTTTCTAATAATTTCTTTGTCGCCTCAAGCAGATCCATCAGGTCGTCCATCTCTTCTTTCTTTAAATCGCCTAAGTCCGAAACATGGCTATTTGGTATGATCAACATATGCCCGTTATTATACGGATAAATATTCAAAACAGCATAGGCATGTTTGGTCCGCGTGACAATAAAGTTCTTCTTATCTTTCTTTTCCTTGACGATGTTGCAAAAAACACACCTTTTTGCTTTCTTGCCAATCTTTGTCACATAATTGATCCGCCAAGGTGCCCATAATTTATCCATATCAACAATCCTCAATTTTTATAATTTTACCGGAAGCCTTGCCGTTTTTAATTTTAAGGATCCCATAGGAACAATACGGCGACCGCACAATATCCGTGGGACTCCCTGGGTTGAAATACAATACACTGCCAAAAACTTCATTGAACGGTTGATGGGAATGCCCGAAGATCACAACATCGACCTTATCTTTTTTGAATTCTTTTTTGACAAAATTCAAGACCCGTTCCGAAGAACCTTGCCCGTGATACAACCCGATCCTCATCCCCTCCGCCTCAAAAACATCGCGCTCGGGAAGAACCTGGCGAAGCTCTAACTCGTCCATATTCCCGAAAACAGCGCGGACCTTATTGATCTTTTTGAATGCCTTGAGGTCCTCTCCGGAACAAAAGTCCCCGACGTGGACGATCAGATCAACATCCTTAAAGTCATCAATCATCTGTTGCGGAAGATTGCGAGAATGAGTATCGGAAACAACACCTATGTTCATCGCGTAATGTATGGTTTGTCAAAAAGAGATAATAAAGTATTGAGTTCCTGTTCGTTCCAGATCCAGAACCTCTCCTGTAAAGCCTTCAACCGCGTATTTTCGTCAAGATCCGTTAACGAAATAATCATGTATCGTTCGGGCCTCGGGTCGGTGCCCTTGGCTTCTTGTAAGATCATGTTGACATCATTTTCCCCGACATGCCCCCTTTTTGAAACAACAAACCAGACCGTATCTTCGGTTGAGGCCTTGATCACATCGACATAATTCCCTCCCTCGTTCCTGA